>NZ_JBFUHH010000014.1:0-58547 GCF_056402495.1 Microvirga sp. P4_A5
CTGCGAGGCCGCGTAGGAGACGATGCGGTCGACCTCCGCCTGAACCAGGAAGCTCAGGAGATAGACGCCCCGCGTTGCCACCGTCGCGTCGGTGGAAAACGCGATGACGGGCTTGCCGGATTGCCGCGCCACCTGTCCGGCAGAACGCACTGAGCCGGCAAAGAGCGGCCCGATGATCAGGTCGGCGCCCTCGCCGACAGCCTCGCTGGCAGCGATCCGCGCACCGTCGGGCGTGCCCCGGTCGTCTTTCACCAGAACGGTGATCTCGGGATTGGAGATTTCGCTCAAGGCCAGTTCGGCGGCATTGCGCATGCTCTGCGCCGCAACGGCACCCTGTCCCTGCCCGCTCAAGGGCAGGATGAGGGCGACACGCACCGGTCCGGTGCCGATCGTCTCGCCGCTTGCGGGCTGCAAGCCGGGAGCAGGCTGCGGCAGCGGCTCGACTGGGGCCTGTCCGACCCGACCCGGCGGCATCATGCTTCCCGAACCGACGCAGCCTGCGAGAAGCAGCGTCATGCCGAGCGCGAGCCTCGGCCCGGTGGCTTTCAACAGCCGCGAAACGGGGAAAAATCGCATCATATCGAGCCCTTGGCGGAAGCCGTCATCTCCAGCAGGCCCTCATGCTAGAAAGAAAAGGTAAACATTGTTTCCAAACCGCGATCCGGCTTCCGCATCGCCCCGTCCGCATGCGAAACTGCCGTCGATGACACAGAGAATCGACAACCGAACCCGTCGCCGCGATCCGTCCGCCCGCAACACCACCTTCACGGCCTTCGGCCTCGCGGCGGAGACGCAGCCCCTTCCCCCGGGCCTCTACGTGGTGGCGACGCCCATCGGCAACCTCAAAGACGTGTCCTTTCGCGGCCTCAGCACGCTCGCGGCGGCCGATGCGGTGCTGGCCGAAGACACGCGGGTGACCAAGACGCTGCTGGCGCATTACGGCATCACGACACCGTTGGTCGCCTATCATGAGCATTCGAACGACGCCGTTCGCGACCGCATGGTGCAGCGCATCCGCGAGGGGCAGGCGCTGGCCCTCGTCTCTGATGCCGGCACCCCGCTCGTCTCCGACCCCGGCTACAAGCTCGTGCAGGCGGCGATCCAGGAAGGCCTCCCGGTCACCCCGATTCCCGGACCCTCGGCGATCCTGACCGCGCTGGTGGTGTCCGGTCTTCCGACCGATCGTTTCTTTTTCGAGGGGTTCCTGCCGCCCAAGAGCGCCGCGCGGCGGGCGCGGCTTGCGGAGATCGGCTCGATCCCCGGGACCCTCATGCTGTTCGAGGGACCGCACCGGTTGCCCGAGATGCTCGCGGACGCGGCGGCGGTCCTCGGGGACCGTCAGGCCGTGGTGGCGCGCGAATTGACCAAGATGTTCGAAACCATCCGCCGCGGAACCCTGCCCGAACTCGCCGCCACCTTCGCCGAGGAGGGACCGCCGAAAGGCGAGATCGTCGTGCTGATCGGCGAGGCGACGAAAGCCATGCAGGCCGTCGAAGTCGATGCCGCTCTCGACAGCAAGCTCGAGGCGGCGCTGAAGAACCACTCGATCAAGGATGCGGCCGCCATCGTCGCCGACGAACTCGACATGCCGAAACGCGAGATCTACGCGCGGGCGCTCGCCCTCGCCAGGAAGGATGCATGAAGAGCGCGATCGAGCGCCGGCGCGTCACATTCCTGCGCGGGCATCGCGCGGAATGGATCGCGCTGCTCTTCCTGATCTGCAAAGGCTACCGCCCGCTCGCGCGGCGTTACGCGGCGGCGGGTGGCGAGATCGATCTCATCGTCGCGCGTGGCGACACGATCGCGTTCATCGAGGTGAAGGCGCGCGGCCTCATGGACGATGCGCTCACTGCCATCACGCCAATGAAACGACGCCGGTTCTCCCGCGCCGCGCGAGCCTGGCTCTCCCGCAATGCCTGGGCTTCGGCGAAAACCTGGCGGGCGGATGCGGTGTTCGTGGCGCGGCGGCGCTGGCCCCGCCATCTCGTGGCGGCCTTCGAGATGGACATCCACTGAAGGTCCACCGGGGGGTTACGCCGCCATCCGATGACGTTCGACGATCGAGTCGCGGATATAGCGCGCCAGTTCGCGGGCAATCTCGGTGCCGCCATCCCTCGGCAAATAGAGATTGACCGTAAATGGCGGCAATTTCGGCAGGCCGCTTTCGGGGCCGAGAATCTCCAGCGAACTCGGCACGGTGGCGGCCATGAAGGCCGTGACCGCGATATCGGCCGCCGTGGTCGCGACCTGCGCATCCGCGTTGGTGATTTCAGACACGGATCTCCATTCGATGCCGGCCGCCTGCAGGACCTCCCGGATGGGGGCGCGGAACGCGCAATCGCTGCAGCCGATGGAGACCGGGAGCGGGCGTTGGAAAGCCGCCTCTCCACCGCGCGCCCCGACCCAAACCAACCGGTCGATGGCCAGCGTCTCCCCGCCAGGGCCCGTTTTCTCCTCGGTGGTGACGATGAGATCGAGCTTTCCACCGCCGAGCAGGTCGAGCAATTCGGCGCTCGACGAACACAGCAGGGTGACCTGAACCTTGGGATAGGTTTGCGCGAAGTTCTTCAGGAAGGCCGGCAAGTAGGTGTTGACGATATCCGCCGGAATGCCGAGGCGGATCTCGCCCTCGTACAGCGGCGTGGTCATCTCCGTCCAGATTTCGTCGTTGAGCACCAGAAGACGCTTGGCGCGGCCAAACAGACGCTCACCCGCGGAGGTCAGCCGCATCGCCTTGCGCTCACGYGTCACCAGCACGGCGCCCAGCATCTCCTCGAGCCGTTTGAGCTGCTGGCTGATCGCGGCTTGCGTCAGGTTGAGGCGGGCCCCGGCGGCGGTCATCCCGCCCGCGTCGACGACCGCCACGAAAGCCCTCAGGAGGGAAACGTCGAGATTGCGGGACATGCCATCCTCAATAACAGATCATTATTCTCGACATAATGAACATTCGTTTCACTTATGCAAGGCCTGACGCCATTCTCCTTTCATCGACACAAGGAGATCGTCATGTCATTCCATTCCCTGTCCTCCACCTGGGCTCCAGCCGTCCCTGCGCGACGCGATTCGCTGGCCCTTCGTCTGTTCAGGGCGCTTGGTCAGGAAATTCGCATCCGGCGCGCAATCCGGGAGGTCAATTTGCTGGATGAGCGGACCCTCATCGATATCGGCATGATGCCGGGCAGCACCGAGCATGCGGTTCGTCGCGGGCGGTGCCGCTGATGATGGCAGGGGTCGGGTCCGCAACAATGCGTCCGGTTCAACTCGCCGGAGTTGAGCCGGCCGGATCCGGCGAAAACACGATCACTGCGCCGCGTCGCATGGAAAATCGGGCCGGTGTCGTGGTGACGATTTCGCCGTCGGCATTGACGGGACGCGGGCGTCGCGTCCGGATTTCGAACTCGGTTGCGCGGATCGCCCGCACTTCGTCCCAGGCCCCATGCTCGCCATAGCGAAACGACCGCGCCATCAGGGCGAGCTTCCAGGCCCGCTGCAGTTCGAGGCTGTAGAGGTCGAGATGGCCGTCATCGATGGCGGCATTCTTTTCCACCGCATTGCCGCCGCCATAATAGCGCCCATTGCCGACGGCGATCTGCAGCGTGCGGACGCGCACGGCCTCGTCCTCGCTCAGGATCGTGGCGCGGAACGGACGTGCGTGCGACAGGACGTTCATGGCGGCGAACGCATAGGCGAGACGCCCGAAGCGCCGCTTGACCTCGCTCGTGAGCCGGCGCGCGAGATCCGCCGAGAGGCCGATGCTCGCCACGTTGAAAAAAGGCTCGCCATTCACCAGACCCAGATCGATCCTGCGGGTGCGGCCCGCCGCGATGATGCGGGATGCGGCGGCGATGTCCGGCGGGATGCCGAGAGTCCGCGCCAGGTCGTTCGCCGTTCCCATGGGCAGCACGCCGAGCGGCAGCCCGGCCTCGATGACCCCCAGAGCGGCCGCGTTGATCGTCCCGTCTCCGCCCCCGACCGCCACCAGGTCGACCTTGTCGGCCCAGGACACGATGAGCGGAGACACATCCTCCCGTTTCTCGCATTCCACGTGGATCGGCGTGATCCCGTTTGCCAGCAGGCTGTCCTTGGCGGTTTCACAACCCTCGGCGCCGATTCGGCTGTTGGTATTGACGATCAGAAGGGCGCGGCGGGTCATGCGGTTCAAATGGATGGGCTCCAGCTTGCCCGCAAGAGGCGCGGCAAGGGACAACACCTGACCATGGCGGGGGTTCAGACCGGTTGCTATTCTGCGGTTTCGGCTCGATAACCCGCGCCACATTGGAGAGACGATTCATGACCCTCACCGTTGCGGTTCAGATGGACCCGATCCAGCGCATCAAGATTACGGGCGATTCGACCTTCGCGATGCTGCTGGAGGCGCAACGGCGCGGATATCAGCTTCTCCACTACACACCCGACCGGCTGTCGATGCGCGACAGCACCGTGACCGCATGGGCGGAACCGATCGAGGTGCGGGACGTCGAGGGAGCCCATGTGACCATGGGCGAGGCGCAAAAGGTCGATCTCTCGGAGGTCGACGTGGTGCTGCTGCGGCAGGACCCGCCCTTCGACATGGCCTATATCACCACCACCCACATGCTCGACCGCATCCACCCGAAAACACTCGTGGTGAACGACCCGACCCATGTGAGAAACGCGCCCGAAAAGCTCTTCGTGCTGGAATATCCGCACCTGATGCCGCCGACCCTGATTTCGCGCGACAAAGGCGAGATCGAGGAATTCCGGCGCGAGCACGGCGACGTGGTGATGAAGCCGCTCTATGGCAATGGCGGCGCGGCGGTGTTCAAGGTCTCCCGCGAGGACCCGAATTTCGGCTCGCTCTTCGACCTCTTCGCCGTGACCTTTCGCGAGCCGTGGGTGATCCAGCGCTTCCTGCCGAAGATCACCGAGGGCGACAAGCGCATCATCCTCATCGACGGCGTTGCCGCGGGCGCGATCAACCGCGTTCCGGCCGTCAACGACATCCGGTCCAACATGGTCCGTGGCGGCGCCGCGAAACCCACCGATCTGACGCCCCGCGAGATGGAAATCTGCGAGACCATCGGGCCTAAGCTCAAGGAAATGGGCCAGATCTTCGTCGGCATCGACGTGATCGACGGCAACCTCACGGAGATCAACGTGACGTCGCCGACGGGCCTGCGGGTGATCAAGCGCCTCGGCGGACCGGACATCACCGTGACGCTGTGGGACGCGATCGAGTCGAAGTTGAGCCGCTAGGCGGCAAGTTCCGCGATCACCGAATTCAGCACCGGGAAACCCTCGCGGGTGACCGTCAGGCGCGAATCGGCGCGGCGAACGATGAGGCCATGCTCTTCAAGCGTCCTGATCCGCTGCTCGTTGAGCGTGCGGCCGGTGAATTTCGTGTAGCGGCGCGGGTCGATGCCCTCCTTGAGGCGCAGGCCCATGAGCAGGAACTCGTCGCCTTCCGCCTCCGAGGTGAGCACCTCCTCGTCGATGATTCCGTGACCGTCGCGCTCGACCCGCTCCAGCCAGGTCTCGGGATGCTTCTCGGTCGCAGTTGCCAGGCGTGCATTGCCGGTGACGAGGCGCCCGTGGGCGCCTGGCCCGATGCCCGCATATTCGCCGTAGCGCCAATAGACCAGATTGTGCCGCGATTCCGCGCCAGGCCGGGCATGGTTGGACACTTCATAGGCAGGCAAGCCCCGGGCCTCGCAGATTTCCTGCGTCAGGTCGAACAGCACCCGCGACGCGTCGTCATCCGGAACTGTGAGCTTGCCCGCCCGATGCAGCTTCTCGAACCACGTGCCGGGCTCGATGGTGAGCTGGTAGAGGGACAGGTGTTCGACCGCGTGGCTGATCGCGTATTCGAGTTCCTGTCGCCAGGCATCCGGAGTCTGGTCGGGGCGGGAATAGATCAGGTCGAACGAATAGCGTTCGAAGATGGTGGCGGCGATTTTGACCGCCGCCAGAGCCTCCTCGACGGAATGCATCCGCCCGAGCCGGCGCAGATCGGGATCATTGAGCGCCTGGACGCCCAGCGACACCCGATTGATTCCGGCCGTGCAATAGCCCCTGAAGCGCTCAGCCTCGACGCTGGTCGGATTGGCCTCGAGGGTGATTTCCGCGCCGGGATCGACGCTCCAGGCTCCCCCGATGGCATCGAGGATCGCACCGACGGTTTCGGGCTTCATCAACGAGGGCGTACCGCCCCCGAAGAAGATGCTGGTGACCGAGCGGCCCGGGATCCGCCCCGCGCTATGTGCGATCTCCCGGCGAAAGGCCGCGAGGTAACGCTCCTGGTCCACCGGCTGATGGCGGACATGGCTGTTGAAGTCGCAATAGGGGCATTTGGAGGCGCAGAACGGCCAGTGCACGTACACACCAAAACCGGCATCGCGCGTCGGATGTTCGATCATGCGGGGCTTATGGCAGGTTCGGAGCGACCCGTCACGCGGTGCGCCGACCCACGATTGCCGCACGGCCAACCGACGGGAGATGAACCTATGGCCGGTCGGGATGTTCATCTTAAAGCCCCGGACAGCCTAGGCGCGGCGGCAACCAGGGCCTAGGGTCAGGGCTTCGGAAGAAAGCAGGAAGACATCATGCGTCACTGGCGCGCCCCGTTCGACAGACAGGGTTATCACCACGGCAATCTGAAGGAAGCGCTCATCGAGGCGGCGCAACGCTTCATCGCCGAGCGGGGTCTCGGCGGCTTCACGCTGGCGGACGCCGCCAAGCTGGTGGGCGTCACTCCGGCCGCCCTCTACCGTCATTTTCGCGGGCGCGACGCGCTCGTGGCCGAGGTCGCCTTCCGGGGGTTCACGCAGCTCGCGGAACGGCTGGGCCGGGCCCTGGAGAGCGACGGCACGCCGCTGGAGCGTTTTACCCGCATGGGCGAGGTCTATCTCGCCTTCGCCGAGCAGGAGCCGGGATTCTACGCCGCGATGTTTGCGCCCCAGAACGCCGAGGCGAGTGTGCCGCCGGGAGGTGAAAAGCCGCCATCGCAGGGCAACGCCTTCGACTTTCTCGTGAAGGCGCTGTCCGACACCTTCCCRGAGGGGTTCACCAGCGTCGACGTCCGCTTCATCGCCATCGAGGTCTGGGCTCTTTCGCACGGCATCGCCATGCTGGCTGCGGCGGGGCAGCTTCCCAAGGGCCCTCGCCTGCCCGACAAGTATGAGCTTCTTCGGGCGGGAGTTCTGGCGCTCGTCGAAGGCGCGCGCCGACAGGGCGCCTCGCCCGCCTTCCCCCAAAATCCCCCGGGGTGATGCGACGGCGGGACGGTCCCCGACCTCGCGGGCCCGGTCTCAATCCAAAATAAATCGCGCCGCTCTTGAAAGCGCCAGAATCGAACCGCATGTAAATGTTGTTATCATTAACATGCGGGAGCCGAGATGTCTGATTCTGCCTCTACTGCCTGGAATACGGGCGCTCACTCACGGTGCGGGAAACCGCCCCGCCGTGCCTTGGAAATCGCCGGCGTCGTGCTGGCCTTCATCTGGTTCTGGCCGCTTGCGCTGGCCTACCTGGTCTGGAAAGTCATGGGATATCCAAAATTCGACGAGGCCAAGGCCTTCATGCAGAACAATTTCGGCCGCAACGTGAATGACTTCTTCGCGTCGCGCTGCGCGCCGACTGGCGGTTTCACCTCCGGCACCGGCAATGCAGCCTTCGAGGAATATCGCCGCAACGAGCTGGCGCGCCTCGAGGAAGAGCGCCGGAAACTCGATGAGGAAGCCCGTGCGTTCCGCGGCTTCGTCGAGGAGCYGAAGCGCGCCAAGGACCGCGAGGAATTCGACGCCTTCATGGCAAAGCGTCGCAACGACCAATCCGGCCCGACCGACATCTAGGCCGGATCGTCGCAAACCTGACGAACGGGGCGCTCAGGCGCCCCGTTTCGCGTTCAGGCGCCGCGCAGGCAACCGGCGGCGAGCCTCAGGAATGCCCGCGCACGATGCGACAGCGCCTCGGGCAGGCGTTTCGACCAGTCGATCCCATGCTTCTCGTCGGCGCTTAGTTCGCCGAACGTTCGTTCGAAACCATCGGGCTGGAAGATCGGGTCGTAGCCGAAGCCCTTATCTCCACGGGGCGGCCAGACCACATTTCCGAAAACCCGCCCTTCGAACAGCTCCTCGTGCCCATCGGGCCAGGCGACGATCAGGGCGGACACGAAATGTGCGCGGCGATTGCCATCCGTCTCTCCGTCGCGTTTCTGCAATTCCCGCTCCACCCGCGCCATGGCAGCCGGAAAATCCTTCGACGGGCCCGCCCAATCCGCCGTGAACAGGCCCGGCGCACCGTCGAGCGCATCGACGCAGAGGCCGGAATCGTCCGAGATCGCCGGAAGTCCGGTGGCGCGCGCGGCCGCGCGGGCCTTGATGGCAGCGTTTTCCGCGAACATGTGCCCGGTCTCGTCCGGCACGGGCAAGTCGAGTTCGCCCGCCGACACCGCCTCGACGCCGAAGGGCGCCAGAAGCTCGCGCATCTCGCGCAGCTTGCCCGCATTGTGGGTTGCGATGACGACCTTGCCGGTAAGGGGGCGATGCATCGTGAACTCCTTCAGGCCGCGACCGTCTTCTTCTGGAGGTCGACCAGTTGGGAGACGCCGTCCTTGGCGAGGCGAAGCAGGCTCAGGAACTCATCCTCGGAAAAGGGCTTGCCCTCGGCGGTGCCTTGCACCTCGACGATGCCGCCGGAACCCGTGATGACGAAGTTCGCATCGGTCTCGGCCGTCGAATCCTCGGCATAATCCAGGTCGAGCACCGGCTTGCCCTGATAGATCCCGCACGAGACCGCCGCCACCGGCTCCCGCAGGGGGTTGATCGAGATGATCGACCGGCTTTGCATCCAGGTGAAGCATTCGTGCAGCGCGACCCACGCGCCGGTGATGGAAGCGGTCCTCGTCCCGCCATCGGCCTGGATCACGTCGCAATCGAGCACGATCTGGCGCTCGCCGATCGCCGGAAGATTGACCACGGCGCGCAGCGACCGGCCGATGAGGCGCTGGATTTCCTGCGTGCGTCCGGACGGCTTGCCCGACGTCACCTCACGGCGCGTGCGCTCATGGGTGGCCCGGGGCAGCATCGAATATTCGGCCGTGACCCAGCCCTTGCCGGTGCCGCGCAGCCAGGGCGGGCCTTTTTCCTCGAGCGACGCGGTGCAGAGCACCCGCGTGTTGCCGAAGGACACGAGGCACGATCCTTCCGCGTAGCGCGCGACGCCGCGTTCGAGCGTGATCGGGCGCAGCTCATTGAGGGCGCGGTTGGACGGGCGCATCGGCAATCTCCTAAAGGTCGGATCAGTGCAGCGTCTTAGAAGGTAGGGTGTGGGGCTGCAAGCGCGGGCTTGCGTTATGGGCGCGGCACCAGCACATATAACTGAGTTTCCTCGATGGCCTCGCAAGGGTTGAATGACGATCGAATGCACAGACCGGGTCATTTCTCCAGCCAATCCGACATCCGCGCCATCGCGGAACTGAACGACCGTTCCCGCGAGATCTTCCGTCAGATCGTTGAGAGCTACCTGGTGACGGGCGAGCCGGTCGGCTCCCGCAATCTCGCTCGCATCCTGCCGATGGCCCTGTCGCCGGCTTCGATCCGCAACGTCATGTCGGATCTCGAGACCGCGGGCCTGATCTTCGCGCCGCATACCAGCGCCGGCCGCCTGCCGACGGAATCCGGCCTGCGGTTCTTCGTCGACGCCATGATGGAAATCGGCGATGTGGGCCGGGAGGAAGGGGCGCGCATCGAGGCGCAGATGAAGGCTGCCGCCTCGGGCCACACGCTGGAGACTGCCCTGGCGGAAGCCTCGTCCCTGCTGTCGGGGGTGTCGCGGGGCGCCGGCGTCGTCGTGACGTCCAAATCCAATCCCAGCCTCAAGCATATCGAGTTCGTCCGGCTCGACCCCAGCCGCGCGCTGGTCGTGCTCGTCGGAGAGGACGGATCGGTGGAAAACCGTGTCCTCGACCTTCCCCCCGGTCTTCCCGCCGGCGCGCTCGTGGAGGCGGGCAATTTTCTGAACGCCCATATTCGCGGCAAGACACTCGCCGACCTCAAGCGTGAAGTCGCCAAGGGCCGCGAAAACATGGAGCAGCAGCTCGATGCGCTGACCGCGAGGCTCGTGGAAGCGGGCCTTGCCACCACCGTGGGACCGGCGGATTCGCGCCAATTGATCATCAGGGGTCAGGCCAATCTTCTGGAAGACCTGAAGGCGGCCGAGGATCTCGATCGCGTCAGGCTGTTATTCGCGGATCTCGAGACCCAGACGGATGTCATCGACCTGCTCACCCGCGCCGAGGGCGGCGAGGGCGTCCGGATCTTCATCGGGTCGGAGAACAAGCTGTTCTCCCTTTCGGGCTCGTCCATGATTGCCGCGCCCTTCCGCGACGCCACCCAGAAGATCGTCGGCGTGCTGGGCGTCATCGGGCCGACGCGCCTGAACTACGCCCGCATCGTCCCCATGGTCGATTACACCGCCAAGGTGATCTCGCGCATTCTCGATCAGGGCCGCTAGTCGAGGCAGGACGCCGCGCGCCGGCCTGGAGCCTCAGTGACCGCTGCGGTCCGCGCCGCGGCTGGCCTCGAACAGGAACCATGTCCGCCGTTCGGTCTCGTCGATCCAGTTCTCGATGAGGCTGGCTGTCGCGATATCGTCGTGCTTGTCGCAGAGGTCATGGGCCTCGCGAAGGTTCGCGGCGAAAGTCTTGTTGTCGCCCATCAGCTCCCGAAGCATCTCGACAGGCGGCACGAAATCCGCATCGTTATCCTCGACGCGCTGGAGAGCCGCGATCTGGCCGATGGACCGCAGGGTAGTGCCGCCGATCTTTCGCACGCGTTCGGCGATATCGTCCGTCGACGCATAGATCTGGGCGGCCTGCTCGTCGAGCAGCAGGTGATAATCGCGGAAATGCGGGCCGCTGACATGCCAGTGAAAATTCTTGGTCTTGAGATACAGCGCAAAGGTATCGGCCAGAAGCGCGTTGAGGGCCTTCGTGATGGCTTCGACGCCTTCGGGCTTGAGGTCCGTGGGGGTATCGAGAGGGATGATCTTCTTGCGCGGCTGGAGGGCGCGGACCTTGGCCATAATGCATCTCCTGTGGGACTTCGCTGCCGCCTTTCCGTCAGAGACCCTTACCGCTCGGAGAGGCAACTTTCCCAACAACGCGGGCGGCCGGGAAGCGTTGCCTTGGGCGGCGGGGTGTTTTCGGCGGCTCCGGGCGCGCCGTGCCGGCTCGCGCGACACCGCCTTCCCTTGGCATTGGCGGGCGAGACTGCTATTGCCGCCACAACAGGGTTTCACACCCGTCCGAGTGTTTGAATGACCGCGCGCACCTTTGACAACATCCGCAATTTTTCCATCGTGGCCCATATCGACCACGGGAAATCGACGCTGGCCGACCGCCTGATCCAGACCACCGGAACCCTCTCGGCGCGCGAGATGACCGAGCAGGTCCTCGACAGCATGGATATCGAGCGCGAGCGCGGGATCACCATCAAGGCGCAGACGGTGCGGCTCGAATACCTTGCCGAGGACGGCAAGACCTACATCCTGAACCTCATGGACACCCCCGGCCACGTGGACTTCGCCTACGAGGTCTCGCGGTCGCTTGCGGCCTGTGAAGGATCGCTGCTCGTGGTCGACGCCTCGCAGGGCGTCGAGGCGCAGACGCTCGCCAACGTCTATCAGGCCATCGACGCGAACCACGAGATCGTCCCGGTCCTCAACAAGATCGACCTCCCGGCTGCCGATCCAGACCGGATCAAGGAGCAGATCGAGGAGGTGATCGGCATCGATGCCTCGGATGCGGTGCCGATCTCGGCCAAGACGGGCCTGAATATCGAGGCGGTGCTCGAAGCGATCGTCAAGAAACTGCCCCCGCCGAAGGGCGACGAGACCGCGCCGCTGAAGGCGCTGCTGGTCGATTCCTGGTACGACGCGTATCTCGGCGTGGTCGTGCTGGTGCGGGTGATCGATGGCGTCCTGAAAAAGGGCATGACCATCAAGATGATGGGCACCAACGCCTCTCATGGCGTCGACAAGGTGGGCGTGTTCACGCCCAAGATGCGCGATATCGGCTCGCTCGGACCGGGCGAGGTCGGGTTCTTCACCGGCTCGATCAAGGAAGTGGCCGATACACGCGTCGGCGATACCATCACGGATGACCGCAAGCCCACGGCGAACGCGCTTCCGGGCTTCAAGCCGGTGCAGCCGGTGGTGTTCTGCGGCCTGTTTCCGGTCGACGCGGCGGAGTTCGAAAACCTTCGCGCCGCCATGGGCCGGCTTCGGCTGAACGACGCGAGCTTCTCCTACGAGATGGAGACGTCCGCGGCCCTCGGTTTCGGCTTCCGTTGCGGCTTCCTCGGTCTGCTCCACCTCGAGATCATTCAGGAGCGGCTGGAGCGCGAGTTCAATCTCGACCTGATTTCGACCGCGCCGAGCGTCGTCTATCACCTCAAGATGACCGACGGCACGATCAAGGAATTGCATAATCCGGCGGACATGCCGGACGTCATGAAGATCGAAGCCATCGATGAGCCGTGGATCCGCGCCACCATCCTCACGCCCGACGAGTATCTCGGCGCGGTTCTCAAGCTGTGCCAGGATCGGCGCGGCGTGCAGATCGACCTGAACTATGTCGGCAAGCGCGCCATGGTGGTCTACGACCTGCCGCTGAATGAGGTGGTGTTCGATTTCTACGACCGGCTGAAATCGATCTCGAAGGGCTATGCCTCGTTCGACTACCACATCTCCGATTACCGCGAGGGCGATCTCGTGAAGATGTCGGTCCTGGTGAATGCCGAGCCTGTCGATGCGCTGTCGATGCTGGTCCATCGCGGCCGGGCCGAAAGCCGTGGTCGCGCCATGTGCGAGAAGCTGAAGGATCTGATCCCCCCGCACATGTTCCAGATACCCGTCCAGGCGGCGATCGGCGGCAAGATTATTGCGCGCGAAACCATCCGCGCTCTGCGCAAGGACGTGACCGCCAAGTGCTACGGCGGCGACGCCTCGCGCAAGCGCAAGCTCCTCGACAAGCAGAAAGAGGGCAAGAAGCGGATGCGCCAGTTCGGCAAGGTCGACATCCCGCAGGAAGCCTTCATCGCCGCCCTCAAGATGGATTCCTGATCACGGGAGCGGGACACGAGTCCGGTTCGGGCGTTCGCGCCAGTTCCAGGTGATCATACGAGCAGCGATTGCCCGCCATCGATCCAAACCGGGGTTCCGGTGATGTGGCGCGAACGATCCGAGGCGAGAAACAGCACCAGGTCCGCGACCTCGTCGCTGGTCCCGGCCTTTCCGCCCGTGAGCGGAATGTCGCCATCCGGATAATCGGCGCGCACGCCGGATTCCTCTCTGCGCCGGATCTCCGTGCTGTCCGGAATATTGGTTTCGATCATTCCGGGGCAGATCGCGTTGACGCGGATTCGGTGTTTGGCAAGCTCCAGGGCCAGCATCTGGGTCATGGCCAGTTGCGCGGCCTTCGTGCACGAATAGGCCGTCGCGCCCGGGCTGGTGAAGGTTCGGGTGCCGTTGATCGACGAGGTGATGATGATAGAGCCGCCCTTGGCTTTCTTGAGGTGCGGCACGGCGTAATGCAGGGTGAGGTAGGTGCCCCGCAGGTTCACGTCCATCGTGCGATCCCACTCGTGAGGCTCGATCTCGTCGATCGGCGCCCAGACGCCGTTGATCCCCGCATTGGCGAACACGATGTCCAACCGGCCATAGGCCTCGACGAGGCTTTCAACGGCCGTTCTCGTCTGCGCCGCATCGGAGATATCGGCCATCAGCGGAACCGCCTTGCCGCCTGCTCTGACGATCTCGGCGACGGTGAGGTCGATCTCACTCTGCGTCCGGCTGAGGATTCCGACGCTCGCCCCTTCCTGAGCGAGCCTGAGCGCCGCCGCTTTGCCGAGGCCCGAGCCAGCGCCGGTGACAAGCGCCACCATTCCATCAAGCTGCATCGATTTCCTCACATCTATTGGGTCGGTTGTACCGGATCAGCTCGTCCGGGCGCAGGGCGCGGAACCGAGAGTCCGGATATTAGACAGGACTTGCGCCACCAACTTGTCATAAGCGCCGCGGTTGTCGATATCTGTCACGGACACTTCCAACAGCCATTCGCGCGATGCGGGCACGATGAAGGTCTCGACCGTGATGCTGTGGGACGGCGCCGGAAGGCTGGCGTCGATCCAGGTCGCGGTCCAGCGGGTTGCGCCCTCCATCGTCTCGACCGCGCTCGCCTGCGCCTTGCGTCCGAGGATTTCCTCGTGATCGTGCTGGAGCAACGCGGCATCGCGGGCCGAGACATTCCCTTGAGGCAGATCGTTGAGTTCGCGAATGGAGCGCGAGGCGATTTCGATCTCGCCCTCCCCCGTCGAAGAAACCAGGCGCAACCCTCCGGCCGCCGCATCGTCTCGCCGCCACTCGTCAGGCACCGAGAACGCCACGCAGAGCCCCGGATTCAGTCGGGCCATGATCTGGGTTTCGCCGAAAGCCGGCCGGTAGATGATTGCGGGAACGTCGTTGGCGGCGGAATCAGGCAGAGCACTGGCAGCAAGGCCCGTGGGAAGGCAGAGCAAGCCCAAGAGGAGGATGGCTTTCTTCGCCATCCTGGAGCCGCCCGCGCCCATTGCCATCACGCCCATCGCCTCTCCAATCGTCAACAAACTCTTAACGAAACGCTTATGAAGTCATGAAGTTGCCCAATGATAGGCTTGAGTTGTGGCGCCACGGCCCTACCTCGGCTGTAGGTTAATTTGGCTGGGAGATATTTCATGTCCGGACGTTTGCGCATTTTATCGATTCTGACGGGTCTTCTGGTCGCGTCGCAGGCGCAGGCACTCACCTGTCGCGACCCCGCAGGCTTCGAGAAGTGGCTCGGAGACGTCCGTCAGGAAGCGATCGCACAAGGGATCGCTCCCCAGGCGGTCGATGCGGGCCTCGCGGGCGTGACGTTCGACCCGGGAATTCTGAAGCGCGACCGCGGACAGGGCGTGTTCAAACAGAGCTTCGAGCAATTCGCAGGCCGCATGGTGTCGGCCGGGAGATTGAGGATAGGCGCTTCGCAGCTCAAGAAACACGCGGGAGCGCTCGCGCGTATCGAACAGCAATACGGCGTTCCGGGTCCGGTTCTGGTGGCGATCTGGGGTCTTGAAACGGATTTCGGAGCCGTGAGAGGCAATCTGCCCGTCATTCGCTCCGTCGCGACCCTAGCCTATGATTGCCGCCGGACCGAGATGTTCCAGGCTCATCTCTTCGATGCCCTCCGGATCGTCCAGCACGGGGATCTTTCGCCCGGCGAGATGCGCGGCGCCTGGGCCGGTGAAATGGGCCAGACCCAGTTCATGCCCTCATCCTACGTGAAATACGCCGTCGATTTCGATGGTGACGGGCGCGCGGATCTTCTGCGCAGCCCCACGGACGTCCTCGCCTCGACGGCGAACTATCTCAAGGGGCACGGCTGGGTCCGCGGCGGCGATTGGGAGCCCGGGAGCGCCAATTTCGAAGCATTGCGCCAGTGGAACAAGTCGCAAGTTTATTCTCGCACCGTCGGCTTCTTCGCGACGAAACTGGCCAACGGAGAGACGGCCGCGAACGTGAGCAACTAGGATCAAGCGGCGGCATCCGCATCTTGCCTGCGCGCCGCCGCTCCGGACGTTCTGAATGCGTTGCCTGCTGGGGAAGCGCCCCTCCCCGAGGTATCAGAAGACGAGTTCGCCGGCGCCCCAGGCCAACAGGATGAGGAGGATGAACAGGGCGAGAAACAGCCCGAACAGGATCTTCGAAATGGATTTCGCACCCGACGCGACGCCGGTGAAGCCAAGCGCGCCCGCGACGAGGGAGACGACGAGGAAGATGAGGGCCCATTTGAGCATAGTCGAAACCTTTCGGGCGAATGTTCACTGACTAGCATAAAGATTGTGAACGGCTAAGGTTCCGCGTTTGCGCTCAGCTCGGGCCAAGTGCCGTCTCGATGGTGTCGAGAACGGCCGCGACACGGAACGGTTTTCTGAGAAATATTTGATAGCCCGAGCAGCGCTCCCGGATGGTTTCCTCGGGCAACGAGCTCATGATGACCACCGGGATGTCGGCGGTTTTCGCGTCCTCCCTGACAGCTTCCAGCGTCGCCTTTCCGTCCATGACCGGCATCATGAAATCTAGCATGATGAGATCGGGCGGCCATTCCGCCAGACGTTCGAGGGCCTGTTTTCCGTTATTGGCGATGATGACCCGATAGCCCTCGTCGCTGAGCAGCGACTCGAGCACTTCGGCGATCGCCCATTCATCATCCACCACGAGAATGGTTCTCACGTAGCGTCTCCGTCAGCCGAGGCGAGGCCGAACGGCGCGGGAATGAGTCCTGTCTGGCGAATGAGTTCGGACAGCACGACCTCTGCCTGCACCGCGTCAGGCTCGATGTCGAGGCCGCGAGGGCCGATGTCGTAGCGGCGGAACTGAAGCGCGAAGGCGCTGTCGCGAGCCTTCAGGACGACGATGAGGCGATGAACTTCCGCACCGAGCGCCGCGAGGCGCATCAGGATGATATTTTCTGCAATGGGCGAAAATCCGATGATGGGAAGGCCCGCGAGGGGCTGGCCGGGCACCACTCCGTTGAAGTCGAGTTCGAGGGTCGCGAGGGTGGTGGCCCCGAGAGCCCGGAATTCGTTGGTGAGGGCCGTCAACGCCTGGGACATGCGACTTTCTTCGCCCGTGGTTCGGACGAAATCGGGAAACCCGTCGATGAAGACACGCTGAATCTTACCCTCGCGCACACGCTTGAGAATTGCGGCGCATGCCTCGTCGAACACGCCCTCTGTCGCGGGGCGCCACATGACCTCGACGGTCCCCTCCTCGAGCAATCGCGCCACAGGGAGCTGCAATGTCTTCGCCTTGAGACGGATCGCCGATTCCGACTCATTGAAGCTGACATAGATGCCGCGCTCGTCGCCGCCCGCGCCAAGGAAATGGAGACCGGCCGTGCTCTTGCCGCTGCCGGCAGGGCCCATGATGATCGAGCTCGAACGCCGCATCGGTCCGCCGCCGAGGATCTCGTCCAGCCTCTTCACACCGGTGGAAATCTTCGGCCCATCGACCTTGATCGGGCGGCTCGGTTCGCTCAGCAGGGCCTCGATCCGCGGCTGCACGACGATCCCGTTATCACCGACCTGGAACGAGTGGGTTCCGCGGAGAAAACCGCTGCCGCGCATCTTGTGCACGACCAGGTTCCGCTCCGACCGACGTCCGCGCGCCCGCACCTGCAACTCGATGAGCCCGTCTACCATCGTGTGCTCGGCGGATGCGAAAATCGGGTCCGCCGGCGTGCTGGTGAGCAGCATCATGGTGCAATCGGCCAGATCGGCCTGGATTTGCAATTCGTGGATGAATTTCTTGAATTCCCGCGGCGTTCCCGCCGACTCCTCGGCCGAGACGAGACCGTCGAGGACCAGGAAATCGACCTTGCGCGCGCGGATCTCGCGCCGCAGCGCATCTGTCAGCCCTTTCAGGCCTTCGGTTTCAAGAATTCGAAAGGCGCTGAGATAGGACACGCCGTCCGGAACGAGCGTCTCGTCGAAAAAGCCGAGCGGGCCGATATGTCCGAGCATCCGACCATGCGTCTCCGCCAGGAGGGTCACGTAGAGCGCCCGGCCACCCCGTGCGGCATGGTTGAAGCAGAGCTGGTTGCCAAGGATGGTCTTGCCCGCTCCCGGCGTGCCCATGATGATGTAGATCCCGCCTCGCAGCACACCACCCTGCAGAATGGTATCGAAGCCGGCAATGCCGGTGGGAAACTTGTTGATGCGCCTGTCTTCGCTCACCGAGCCAATCCCGCCATATGTGTCATGTCTGTTCCGTCCTGTATCGGAAGGCGAAGCGTGAAGGTTGTTCCTTCGCCCACCTTGCTGTCGATGGAAATCTCGGCCGACATGGCCTCGACCAGTTGGCCCACCACCCACAGGCCCACGCCGAATCCGCCAATGGCCGAGCCTTGCGCGACTGCGCGCTCGAAGCGCTGGAAAATCCGCGCCTGATCTGCCGGAGAAATGCCGCTCCCGCGATCCTTGACGCTGATCGTCGCGAGCGAGTCGGTGACTGTCAGCGTCAAAGAGATCGGATATCCGCCGCCATATTTGACGGCGTTGGAGATGAGATTATCGAGAATCTGCTCGACCGCCAGACGGTCCAGAAACACCTCGACGCGATCCGGCGCCTCGACCGCGAGCGTCGAGCCCACATAGCGCGCGGCGGGCAGAAGCGCCTCGGCGGTTTCGCGCAGTTGCTCTGCAAGGTCGAAATGCTCGGGGTGGAGGCTAAACTTCCCGGTGGTCATGCGGGACACTTCCAGCAACGAGGTCGCACGCCGGACATAATGCTCCACGAGCTTCTCAAGCCGCTTCAGCCCCCGGGCGATCTCGGTGTCGCCCGCGGTCGCGGCAATCCGGCTCAATCGCTGGACATGGGCAAGGATCGGCGTCATCGGATTGCGCAGCTCATGGGCCGCCACCGCCAGGAAAGCATCTCGCGCGGCGACCGCCTCGGTCAACTCGTTGATCCGTTCCTCCAGTGCGCCAGGGCGAGAGACAGCGGAATCGTCGCGACCGCTATTGTCGAGGTCATCTTCCAACGCGACACCTCCGCCGGCGGGCGTACATCCGGGATCTGTAAACATGATGCCTAGGGATAGGGCGCTGCGCCCGGGACTTCAACTCGGAAACGTCCCAGCGGCCATTATGTTCGCTTTCCGCCCCTAGAGGACAACCGTGACCTTTTCGGCCGCGCGGGTCAGCGCCGTATAGAGCCAGCGGCTCCGGTGCTCACGGAACGCATAGGATTCGTCGAACAGCACCAGATCGTCCCATTGCGACCCCTGCGCCTTGTGAACCGTAAGCGCGTAGCCGTATGTGAACTCGTCGGATTCCCGCCTGATCGCGAAAGGCACGTCCTCCTCGGCGCCTTCGAAGAACGCCTTATGCACCGACACCTCAACGGACTTGCCGCGCACTTCGCCGTCCGGCAGCACATCCATCCGGATGAAATCGTTGCGGATGCCGTGAAGCGTCTGGATGCTCCAGGTTCCGCCGTTCAGCAGCCCCTTGGTCTTGTCGTTGCGCAGGCAGACGAGTTTCTCGCCGGCAGCCGGCATCGGATCGCGGTAACCCTGCAATTCCCGCAAACGGGTATTGTAGAGGCGGCGTGACTTGTTGAGACCGACCAGAACCTGATCCGCCGCCATTACGATCGCGGAGTTGATCTCGCTCCTGCGGATGACCCTGCTGTCGCCATAGGTGCCGTGGTCGAGCCGCCCTCCCTCGCGAACCGTCAGCGACATCTGGATGATGGGATTGTCCCTGGCCTGGCGATGGACCTCGGTCAGCATGACATCCGGTTCCGCCTCGGTGAAGAACCCGCCGCCCTTCACCGGCGGCAATTGGGCGGGATCGCCGAGCACCAGAACGGGTTGGCCGAACGACAGCAGATCGCGGCCGAGTTCCTCGTCCACCATCGARCACTCGTCGATGATGATCAGGTCGGCCTTTGCCGCTGCGCTTTGGCGGTTGAGCACGAATTGCGGGCCCCCCTCATCCGATTCCCGGGAGCGGTAGATCATCGAGTGGATGGTGGACGCGTCGGCGCAACCCTTCGAGCGAAGCACGAGAGCAGCCTTGCCCGTGTAAGCGCCGAATGCGACGTCGCCATCGACGCCTTCGGCGATATGGCGCGCCAGCGTCGTCTTTCCCGTGCCGGCATATCCGAACAGCCGGAAGAGTGGCGTCTCGCCCCGGCGAAGCCAATCGGCGACGGCCTTCAAGGCAGCGTCCTGTTGTGGTGACCAGGTCATGGATTCCTTGCCTCCCGACGCAGACTGTAGATGAGCCCGGCGACGATGCAGGCGCTTCCCACGAACACGTAAGGATCGAGCGCCTCGCCGTAAAGCCTCCAACCGACGATGGCGATCAGCGGGATACGCAGAAAATCGAGCGGCACCACCATGCTGGCGTCCCCGTGGCGGTAGGCGTTTGTCAGGCAGTAATGAGACAGCAGCCCACCGAGGCTGACCCCGGCGATTGCGAGTGCGTGCGACCCGTCGATCCTGTTCCAGAATGCCCCGCTGACGCCGAGGAGATTGAGGGGAAGCTGGATGACATTCATCATCAGGACGATCGAGAACGTGCTCTCGGTCATGGTCAGCCGCTTGGTGACGATCGCCACCAGCGCAAACGCGAAGGCCACCGCCAGAACCAGAAAGCTGGCGGGCTGAAAAGCGTCCATGCCCGGGCGAAGAATGATCAGGACGCCGGCGAAACCTGCGACGATCGCCACGAGACGACCGCGCGTCAGCGCTTCCTTGAGGAACGGAACGGCGAGAAGCGCCACCCAGGCGGGCGATGTGAACTCGAGGGCAAAAACCGTCGCGAGCGGCAGGATGGTGAGGGCGTAGGCCCAACCGTCGGTGCCGGCGAAATGCAGAACGTTGCGCAGGAGGTGCAGCTTGATCCGTCGCGGCCTCAGGTTGGCGCGCAGTTTGGGTTTTACGAGCGCAAGCGCGAGAAGGATCGCAAGCCCCACCGCATTGCGGATGGACAGGATCTCGAACACCGAAAAGGCGGGCGACAGGCCGCGCACCGCGACGGCGGTCGCGGAGAACGACACGAGCGCTCCGGTCATCCAGAAAACGACCGTCAGGATTTTGGAGAGTGGCACGCTTGGGACCGGCGAGTTTGAGGCCAACACCGCTTAGCGCGCCGCGGCCGCCGCGTGAAGCGTTCCAACATGCATGAAGCCTCTTACCGTCCCGATCGGTTCGGAGCCGCGCCCCTGTCGATACGGCAGGCGCAAGTTGCAAGTGATTCTCTCGCCGGCTTTGCGCCCAAAACCACTCGCGGGAGGTTCCGCACACAGTTTTTTTCACATTCCGCCGAAAGTTTTTTTGAGCGCTGACGAAAGTCTGATTTGCTGGCGCGCGGCTTGACGAAAGTGTCGCCCAAACGGTGCCGGCGAGCCTTGCGAAAATCCGCCCTCAAAGAAAAACGCGACCGATGCCCGGGGCCTAAATCCCTGCGATTGCAACGGTTTCAGGGTGTCGTCTTTGGCTTGACCTGCGAGTTCTTCGAACGCATCGCAGAGTCCCAAGCAACCATTGTGGGACTCGCTCGGAGCGGCCAACATCTCCCCTCTGGCGCGCAAGTTCATGGCCATGTGTGGCCGAAGTATCCACAGAAATCGTCCACGATCTACTTTCTACACTTTCCGTTAATCGGAACCCGCTTGGTATAACGACGTTGCCTTGCAAGCGTGACGGTTGCACGCGAAGGCCCTTGAAGGAGGCGGCTATGCCGATAGACGAGAAGTCAAACCCGCTGACGATGCTGTTCACGGGTGACACCGGTGCGACCAGCACCAGGAAATCCACCGCCAAGAAGAGCAGCGCTCGCCGCGGCTCGACCGGCGCCAAGAAGAAGACCGGCGCCGCAAAGAGCGGAGCCAAGAAGACCACTGCCAAGAAGGCGACCGCGAAGAAAACGGCCGCCAAGAAGTCTGCTGCGAAGTCGACCGCGCGGTCGGCGACGAAGAAGTCCGCCGTGAAGGCGGGCGCCAAGAAGACCGCTACGAAGAAGACCGCTACGAAGAAGACCGCCGCCAAGAAGACGGCTGCGAAGAAGACCGCAACGAAGAAGACCACGGCCAGAAAGTCGGCCGCGAAGAAGACCGTTGCGCGCAAGGCCCCTGCCAAGAAGACAGCAGCCAAGAAGTCCGCCGCTCGCAAGACGACGGCTCGCAAGGCTCCTGCCAAACGGGCAACGACCGCCAAGCGGACATCCGCCAAGACAGCCACGCGTTCGGCGACCAAGAAGGCCACGGCCGGTCGCAAGACCGTCGCTCGCAAGACCTCCGCACGCGGAACCAAGGCGGCTTCGAAGTCGTCCGCACGTTCCGCCACGCGCGGTGGTGCAAAGACCGCGGCCAAATCCCGTGGAGCCGCCAAGACGAAGCGCGCCGCAGCTGCGACCAGCCGCACCTCCGCTACCAAGCGGTCGAAGGCTGTCGGAGCAAAGCGCACGACCTCGGCCCGCAAGGGCGCGCGGAAGACGAAGCGCTAAACGTCTGCCGGTTGGTGCACAGGCCGCTCCGGCGGCTTCGTGCATGGACAAAAAAATCGCCCGGCTTCGACCGGGCGATTTTCTTTTGCCTCCTCAAAAAGACCGACTATCGCCGTATCTGATCGCTCTCACCCCAATAAGGCGTTGCGTTGTAGTACCGGTGGACATGCTCCTCCCACTCCCGATCGAATGAGGCGTCGTGCCCCTCCGCCGTGCGGCGCGGAGCCCCCCGCAACTGGTCCTCGTTGAGATTGAGCTCATAGGCATCGAGTTCGGGGCTGAACGACAGGACACCCCAGGGGAGCGTGTAATACTCCTCGCCGAGGCCCATGAAGCCGCCGAAGCTCATGACCGCATAGGCGACCTTCCCCGACCGCTTGTCGATCATCACCCGCTCGATCGTGCCGACCTTGTCGCCGCTGGTGCGGCGCACGGGTGTGCCTTCAACCTTGTCGCTTGCAATCAGGCTGTGGGTCTCACGGACGTCGCCGCTCTGAACCGTCTGCATGGCGTCTCTCCATCCTATGCCGCGATGTCCAGTGAACGCCGCAGGCGAAACAGCGGTTCCGGCGCACCCCGGGGCCGGGGATTCGGCGGGACGGAATGGCGGCGGCGCTGCGGCGATCGGAACCGGTTCACCTTGCGCGCCCATCACGCTAGCCTGACGGCATGAACCCGATTCGAACACTCGCCGCCTTTTGTCTGATGGCGCTTGCCGCTCCCGCTTTGGCGCAAGACAAGGGGACGGTAAGCCCCAAACAACTCCCCCCTCTCTCAAACCCGGATGACCCTGCGCTGCCCGCGAAGGAGTTGTTCGGACGCAGCACCGAACCAGCGTCCTTGCGCGCGCGATCCATCGGCAGCTATGCGCGCGGATGCGTCGCCGGCGCCGCCGCGGTCCCGATCGATGGAGCCACATGGCAGGTCATGCGGCTGTCGCGCAACCGCAACTGGGGGCATCCCGATCTCGTCCAGTTGCTGCAACGGCTTGCAGGCCGCGTGCCGCAACTCAACGGCTGGCCCGGCCTGCTCGTCGGGGACATTTCCCAACCGCGCGGCGGTCCGATGATCACCGGCCACGCTTCACATCAGGTCGGCCTCGATGCGGATGTGTGGTTGACTCCGATGCCGGATCGTCGGCTCAGCCGTCTTGAGCGGGAGGAACTGTCGGCCACCGACATGGTCCGGTCCGACCTTCTCGATGTCGACCCGTCAGTATGGACGCCCCAGCATACGGCTCTTGTCAAAGCGGCCGCGAAAGAGCCTGCCGTCGCCCGGATCTTCGTCAATGCGGCCATCAAGAAAGCCTTGTGCCGCGAAGCCGGGGCGGACCGGAACTGGCTGTCGAAGGTGAGACCGATGTTCGGCCACAACTACCATTTCCATATCCGCATCGCCTGTCCGTCGGGCGATGGCGCCTGCGACGACCAGGCCCCGCCCCCCGGCGGCGACGGTTGCGGATCCGAACTCGCGGCGTGGTTCACGCCTCAGATGCTCCACCCGAAGCCTGGCAAGCCGCGGCCGCCTCTGACCATGGCGCAATTGCCCGCCGAGTGCAGGCAGGTCCTGCGGGCGCCCTGAAGCAGCTCCCGCAGGACATCGCCGATCAATGGGCGGCGACGCCCGTGCCGATCTGACAGGCCACGCCCGTTCCGCCGAGGCCGCAATAGCCGCCCGGGTTCTTGGCGAGATATTGCTGGTGGTAGTCCTCGGCGTAGAAGAACGGACCCGCGTCACGAATTTCGGTCGTGATCGCCGGCAGCCCCTTGGCCGCGAGAGCATCGCCATAGACGCGCTTCGAGCTTTCGGCCGCGCGGCGCTGGTTTTCGTCGAACACATAGATGCCCGACCGGTACTGCGTGCCGATGTCGTTACCCTGGCGCATGCCCTGGGTCGGGTTGTGGTTTTCCCAGAATGCTTTCAGCAAAGCTTCGTAGGAAATTTTCTGCGGGTCGAACACCACGAGGACCACTTCCGTATGCCCGGTTCGTCCGCTGCAGACTTCCTCATAGGTGGGGTTGGGCGTCGAGCCGCCGGCATAGCCCACAGCGGTCGTCCAGATGCCCTCGCCCATCTCCCAGAATTTGCGCTCGGCTCCCCAGAAGCAGCCAAGGCCGAACAGCGCCGTTTCCAGCCCGGCCGGGAACGGCGGGTGAAGGGGACGGCCGTTGACGAAGTGATGGGTCGCGGTGGGAATCGCCGCCGGGCGCCCCGGCAGAGCTTCCGCGGGCGTGGGAATATCGATCGGCTTGCTGACATTGAACATCGGATTTCTCTCGGTTGGCTCGCCCTATGTAATGGCTATCGGGCGAAACGGGAGGGTGGGGGAGCGCCCGATGCGCGCAATCGCGGTCCCCGATCTACCGCCCTGCGAGGTATCCGATGGGCTCAAGGGGCTTCTGGCCAAGCCAGAGCAGGAAGGACCCGAGCAGAAAGGCCGTGACGGAGGCGGGCAGGTGCATCAGGGAAAGCAATACGGGATCCCACAGAACAGCCGGCGCGTGCGCCGTGACGCGCTCCTGCAAGCCCGTGACGCCCCCGGTGAGGAACATGTTGATGATCCCCTCGACGGAGACGAACGACAGGGCATTGTTGACGATCGACCGCGTCCCATCGATCACCAGACCGACAAACCCGGCCGCGACCAGAATGAGGCCGAAGAAGCGCGCCAAAAATTTCAAGAAAGACCCCTGCCTGAACGGAGGGTTGAATATTAATCGGTTTCACCCCGCAAGCCAAGCGTTCCTGCGGTTTTTGCGTTCCGGGAAGTTCGACCTTGCCTTGGAGCGGCATTTGGCGATACACGACCCTCCTCCGCACACCGTGCGGACGGAACGCCAGCCGATCTCCCCGTGGGATCCGCCGGCCCCGGAGCTAAAAGCTCGAAAACGGAGGGGTGGCCGAGTGGTTGAAGGCGCACGCCTGGAAAGTGTGTATACGGGAAACCGTATCGAGGGTTCGAATCCCTCTCCCTCCGCCACCGTCTAACTCTCTGTTATCATTGCATAATTTTTGACACCATGCTTCCCGCAAGGCTCGGAACTTGCGGGGTCTTTCGCACTATCCCGTTCTCTGTGGCGGTCGGTAGCGTCGCAAAGAGTATGGATTTTCAGTCGCTTCCTTGGCCGTTTCTCTGAGGTCATTTGCGGCAGGCCGGTTGATTCAATTGCTGCGGATCGGAAGCGTTGCATGCGAGCGCTGGCGAGCGGTGAGTCGCCTGCGAACTAATCTCCGCATTTCACGACGGAGATTGCTGAGACGAAATATGGGCGTGTTCTCAAAGACTTAGGTCCGCATCAGTTTGTCAACCGTATCGGCAGTTCGAATTCCTCCCGCTCCGCCACCGTCTAAGTCTCTGTTATTGCTGCGGTTTTTTTGAGGCACGCTCGCCCCCAAGCCTCGGAACTCTCGGTGAATTCCCCGAAGAAATATTCTCTAAGGCAGTCTGGAAAGACGTAAGACCAAGCCATTCCGAGCCGCGTCTTCCCCCCAATTCTCCGCTCCCTATCAGGCCAGTCCGGTTGCCTGGAACGCTGCGAATGTTTGCACCGGTGGTTCGAGCCGCCGGTTGGCTGCGAGTCGCCTGCCAATTGTTACCTTCCGCTGGAACGGCCTAGAGAGCATCCGTCGATTTCCTCCAGGCCTCCCGGTTGTGGACAAGATGATCGGATGGCGGCTCGTCTCCGAAAATGGAGCGGCCGCCGTAAGAATTAGATTTTGTCCTCTCCTGTCCGAGCAGTTCGTCAAAGGATGCATCTGCGGCGCGTCGCTCAAGCAGGCGAGCCTGGTCATCAAGGCGCCTCAAGGCGAAGAGTTCGTCCTGCTGTCCCAGCTTCGCCTTGTGCACGGCGGATTTCAAAACCCTGATCGTCTCGTCGTAGACCTTGAGAGGCACTGGAAACGGGTGCCGGTCTTTTCCGCCGTGGGCGTAGGAAAAGCGAGCAGGATCAGTGAACCGGCACGGCGTCCCGTGAAGCACTTCCGCAACCTGGGCGAGAGCCCTGACGGTTCGGGCGCCGATTCCAGGCACCAGAAGAAGCTCGGGAAAATCGACCGGACCTCGATCGGCTGCCGCGGCGAGGGCTCCCTGAAGTCGGCGCATGACGACATTTTCCGCGCGAACCTCGTGGTGATCCGGCATGATCAAGTGCGGCAGAAACATCTGGCGTGCTTCTTCGACTGGGGCAGCCTTGTTTTCAATAGCGGCGAGCTCGCGCGTAATGCCGTCGGGCCCGAGATTTGCAAGGAGCTCGAGCTGCGCGCGGCGCGAAGCCTCGGCGCGTCGGTCGGTCAGATTGATGATCTGCCCCTGCCCTATCCCGTCGATGCCGGAATGCGGCTCGTCGACGAAACTTTTGAGGTCTTCCGATTGCCAATGATACCGCCGAGCCTTTTTAAGGTCGCCGTTCATCCCCTGCTGTACCACGACCCATTGCCCATCATCGGTGACGATGAAACCGTGGAGGTAGAGGTCGAAGCCATCCTGGATCGCAGCCGTGTCGACCTTGGCAACGAGCCGGCTGGCATCTGCGAGTGCAAGGCCATCAAAGCCGACCCGATTTCCAATGGAGACAAGCTCGTGCGGTGTTTGTTTCGAATGTTTACCTCGGCCACCGCATACGTGGATCCCGAGCTCGTTAGACAGCGGCGTGAGTCCACGCTTGAGGGCTCCAATGACACTGGTGGTGATCCCGGAGGAATGCCAGTCTATGCCCATGACGGCGCCGAAGGATTGAAACCAGAAGGGATGCGCCAGCCGACGGAGAAGCTCCTCGCGGCCGTAATGGTGCACGATCGCTTCGCTCATGACAGCTCCCAGACGGGTCATCCGCTCGGCGAGCCATTTCGGGACGTGGCCGCTGTGCAACGGTAGATCGGCTCTTCCAGCTCGGCGTGCCATGATGCGAGGTCCGTCAGGTTAGGGGTTAGGCTAATTGGTTCGAACGCCTTGAGCGAGTTGCATATATGAACTCAGGAATGACGCCGCAATCAGCATCGGTCCGGCGGAATCCATCGCACGGTGGTCCCCACTATTTTTTGAGACTTCAGTCCCGATTAGATCTCCAGCCGTTTCAGCAATTCGGATTCCTTCGCTCCGCCGGGTAGGATACCTCTGCCGGAATAATCGAAAAATATGCGCCACATCCCCTCCACCTCTATCAGCGAACCAGCGTGGAAATGGCCGGATTTGGGCCGGAAGCTGTCAGTCCGCTATCGGGCTGGGTTTAGCAGATAGCTGCCGTTCAGTTGCCGACTTCATCCCGGTTGTCCGCAACGGGTGAACGAACGCCAAGAGCCGTCGTGGGGCTTTCCCAGTCACAGCCATTCCAAAGAGTATGGGCGCCCAATAGCGGATGACCCAAAATGCGGATGCCGAAGTTAAAGGTTGTTGAACTAGCCTCGTATCGAACTTCTCTAGGTCTACTCGCCCTGCTCGGAGGACAGTGCCTTCGGGCCGAAGAACAATCCAGAGACAGTTCTCAAGGGTGTCGTCCTCCGTGACCGGCTACGCCGCATTATCATCGTTCGCGGAAACGGCAGTCCCAATGAAGCGCCTGACGTTCTCAATGATTGCGCCAGCCATGAAAGGTCGCGCTTCCGCTTGGAAATCCAGATCTGCGTAGCGAGGCCGGACAAGCCCCTCGAACATAACGAGCGCCCAGATAGCAGCCACGAACCCGGGCGCGCCTACCAAGCGGTGGCGCCGTTGAAGATCAAAGATGCGGAAAACAAACTCCGCAACGAAGAACTCTCCGACTGTTCGTTCATGGTAGTATCTCACAAGGTCCGCCACCTCGCTGGCCAAGGAGGATTGATTCAACCTCGGAGGCACAGACGTAGCCGAATTGACAATAGCTCGGTAGCAGGCCTTGGCATCGTTCGTTGCGAGTCCAAGGAAGAAGTCGCGAAACGACCGCCTATCCTCTTCTCGCAGGATAGCGACCAGCCCTGCGTCCAGAAGGGCCGCAGTTCCGTCTCGAAGGACGAGAACATTTCCCGGATGCATGTCGCAATGAACGAAGCCCACCTGGAACATCATCTTGTAGAGAGCCCGGAGAACGCGGAGCGCCGTGTCCCGGAAGACTGCCTCGGGCACCTCGGGTGAGATCAAAGGAACGGCATCTGCGATGTAGTCCATGACAAGGATTTCGCGGGTGGTCAGCTCAAAGTAGGGTGCAGGTACGATCAGTTTAGGCTGGCTCGCTAGGACCTCTCGGAGCTTCTGTAGGTTGCCCGCTTCCTTGATCATATCAGTCTGGGCAGCCACCATCTCTGCAATCAGATCGTACGTCTGCATAAGGGGTATGCCTCGCATTCTAGGTCGGCCAGCCAGGATGCGGACAATCCAGTGAAGGCACTCTAGATCTATAGCTATCCAGCGCGACACGCCTGCCCGCACCACCTTCACCGCGACCGCGGCGCCATCGAGAGTAGTTGCTTGATGGACCGTTGCGATGCTACCCGCTGCAATCTCAGTCTCCTGAAAGCTTTGAATCGACGCGCCCAGGGCGGATCTCAACGACGCTCTGATGACAGATAGCGATCGTTCTTGCGTCGTGACCCGAACATGATTCTGAAGACGTGAGAGTGGTTGAAGAAATTCTCGCGGCAGCAGATCGAGTCTATAACTGAAGATCTGCGCAACCTTGACGTACACTGGACCGAGCGCCTCGGCGGCCTCAGCACAACTCTCGCCTAAGGACAGGAGAAGGCGCCGTCGATCGCGAACCGCCGCGGCAGCGATGACAGTAGGCAGGTTCCGGCCAGCGACGCCAACTAATATTACGAGGCAGCGAGCCAATCTCCTGATAAGTTTTACGCGCCTTCCGAAGTCAAGTTCGCGAAAAGCGAGCACGCTTGCAATCGACATAACTGGCTCGGTCAGTACGTTCTGCTTGGATCGTAATCTTCAAAGATGGGCCCACCTCCGCCGGCGCCCATAAGTTGCATCCCTCCGGGAGCAAGAGGAACAGTCCGCCAGTAGCGAGCGAAATTGGAACCGTCGCGAAACTCTTGTTCAGTGATTTGTTCCATCCCAGTACAACTACCTGCGGCGAATTCTAGGTAGTTATTCAGAACAAGCCCAGCTTGCGGTTTTTCGAACGCAACTTTCACGTCACGCGGAGGGATCTGATCGACACCAACCGCGATGGCGATTCCTGACTGATCATCGACGAAGCGCTCATTGTTGACAAAAATATCGTAGTTGGCCGCATAGGTGATCCTCGCCGGAAAATCTGCAGAGTCGATCGGATAACCCGGCTCCGGCGCCTGATCCGCAGTTCCCAAGCTCTTTGGCGGATCAACGATGTGAATCCATCCAGTAATCTTGTCCCGCGTGGAACCTGATATCTTCCGACTGACAAGGTCGTTGACATCCCCGGGGGCCTTGAAGGCCGGATTGAGAGCAAACCGAATTTCGAGAGGCTGCCGCGCCCGATAAAACGAGGAAAGAATTGAATTGCCTGGCAACTGGACGAGGTTGCTGGTAAACCCACGGACCGGTAGCGTCGCCGTAGCTATGAGTCGATCGTCACCGCGCTGCTTCAAAGTTCCGCTGGTACGTAGCGTGGAGACAGCGAGAAGATAGCGCGCGCGATCCTGCGCGCTTGCAAGGTCAAAGTCGTCACTCTCGCCCGGTATCCCCGGGGCCTTCTTGTGGAAGACAATCAGAGGTTCTTCTTTTGCCACCGCGGATCCGCTCATTAATTCCATCGCCTGCGACAGGAAGGCGAGATTCATTTTCTCGCGCGTCTGCGGAGGGATCACCTGCCAATAGATCTTATTGTTGCGGTAGCTGTAGAAGTTGGGGGATTGCTCGCGTTGCGGAACTGATGTCCAAACACGGAGATGGTGGCTCGTAAGATTTCGTATCTCGATGTCCCTAGGGTTGCTGAAGATCTCTAGCGGGTCAATTCCCTGTCCCGGGTCTGCTTCGATGTGGTAATTTTGTGAGACCCTAAAGCTAACAGCAGGCGGGACGTAGTCTGCGAAACCGGTTGCCATGTCTTCTACAAAGAGACCTCGCGGATCGTTGTAGAAGAGCTGGGTCAGCATTTCACTCTTACCGTAGAGCTCCCAGTCCCGGATGATGAACTGGAATTCCCTCGTCCCAAGTTCGTTCACGTACGGAGGAAACACCTCGAGACGCATGAAGGCCTTGAGCTGCACTGCCTCTTCGATCCAAGGATCACTTGGGGTGCGCCTTCCTTTCATTGGGATCGTGATGGTAGATCCCTCAAACTCAATGAAGGTCTGCCCGGGACTTAGTGCTCGAAATGTTCGATAAGGCCCGGAGACGATTGGCTTCACCATGACAAGCTCCTTCTGCTAAACCCGATTCTCGGGCACCTCTAACACGGTCTCACTCGCATAAGAGTGAGAAGATTGGCACGGACTGTTGCCGCGAAAACCCTTGAGGGCGTTGAGGAGACCTTCGGGTAATGCGTATGGCACAAGTCCCTCGGACGTTGCTCGCATACAGCCAATCTCTTGAAAGCCGCGGGCAACTTCAGCGCGTCCTCGATGGGCTGGACGAGCGTATTCAAAATCGAGGCCGATCCGATGAGCGTGCAAGTGAGCCAAGCGCATACTGATATCGATCTCGTCGAAGGCGTGGAGTTCCTCGAAGTAAGCACAGGACAATCTTAGGGTGACTAGCCGGAGATCTCTTGCGATTTGGTCAATAACTTCCGGCGCATGCTCCTTTAGAAACATCTCCCGGCACCGCCCCTGCCAGGCCACATGACGCACATAGTAAACGTTGCCGACTACATTGGTTTCTTCAAAGGAAACGACGTGCCGGTATATGAAGGCGGGTTGGTCCATATGTTCCGTCCAGCGTAGAATCACCTGCTGGTTCATAGCGTTCCTCCATTGGCAAGGCCGCTGAGAGCGACGGTCAGCATACCGGAGCTGTCCGGCAGATCGAGGGTGAGCAAAGTGATGCCGTCGATGTGCACCGCCCTGCCGCAGGGAAGGTCGCCGGTTGCGTCGAAAACCACACGTCGCCCGAGCTTCCGGCATGCCTCGAGCGCCCCGAGGCGGCGACCAAAAGCACCCCCGTCCGATGCCACGATATCGCAGCCAATGCGGCCCTTCGCAGCTACCGCTAGCGTAATTCCCTCACAATGAGAGATCGAAATCGACCCAGTACCGTCGCCTTTGACCGGAGCTCCGTCGACGCGCCGATCGACACTACTTTCGAGATCCAGTAGCGCCAATGCAGTGCGGCGCCGCGTTTCACGCGCACTCTGTCGGTCCCTGACGAGCGCAACAGCGATGCTGTCATCATTAAACGCCTCCCGCGCCGCTCTCTCCAGATATGGCACTGCGAGCGCCGGCTCACAGGAAAGCGCTGCCATGGCGTCGACATCGCCAACAGCCCGAAATGTCGCGCGATGCCAGCGCTGGACGCACCGGCCCTCGGCATCGTCGACAGTAATGTCGAAGACGTAGTTGCCGTCCCGTGCTTCACGCTCGACAGCGCGGACATGGGCTGGTTTTCCGCCCGCGACAACCTCAATTCGTGTGACTGAGACGGGTAACACCCGTCGATGCGGCACCGTGACCTGCAATGCGTGCAGGCAGGCATCTGTGGCCCCGGGGTCCCACAGCAGGAGCTTCGATGGCTCATACGAGCCGAACCATCGTGAATTGGTCCTTGAAGAAAGACTAGCGATAACCTGACGCGAAGTCGCGACCGCAAAATGGTCGAGGCGGCTGAAACTGCCAGCGTTGAAGAGCAACGGTCCGTAGAGGCGGTCCGCTTGGAAGCTGGAAACCTGGGCCTGTAAGGGCTGGTGCAACTCCGATGCGATCTCGACGCGATTGGATGGTGCGAACCGAGCGCGAATGGCCGGCACGGCAAATCCGTCGTCGCAGGCAAAGATTGCCGCGTCAACTCCAGATTCTGATAGCAGACAGGCGATGCGGAGTTGCGTTACACCTGTAGTATCGAGACTGACGACCCGCTCGAAGACTACGTCCTCCAATACCGTGACAGCGCCGAAAACGGAAAGGCAGGAGACCGCCTGTGCCATGGCTTCGAGTGCCATAACGCCCGGAAAGATGCGACTCCCGTTGACGATATGATCGTCCAAATAGCGATCACGGCCGCGGGAAAGAGTGGTCTCTAGGACGATCTCCTTGTTCGGAAAATGGACTAGCGGCCGATCAAGAAAACGGAGCGAGGGAAGCTCGGGCTTTCCAAGATCGAGGTCGGGCGGAGGCCCGAATCGGCTTGTAACCGTGACGGTGCCGCATGCACAACACTGAACGAGTCGGTCGAATGCATCGAGGGCATCGTCTACTGAAATCGCATCAACACCGGATGAGGCAAGGCGTTCTATGGTTCCCAATCGCTCACCCATGCCGAGACCGCCCCATACCGACCACTCAAGCGCAAGCGCTGAGCGTCCCGATTTGGCGCGGGCCCATGCCTCGGTCGCCGCGCTCTGTGCGGCGTTCGCAAGCGCGTAATGCGCCTCGCCTTCAAGCCCGATGCGACCGATAAGCGAACCAAAAGTAATGATTCTGCGTAGCGCCGGCCCACAGGATGCGATAGCGTTCGCAAAGGCGTCCATCTTTGGCACGAGGCTGCGGAGTGCTGTATGTGAATCAACTGCCGATATGAGCATCGGCTCATTCACCGCCGCGGCATGGACGAGCAGCGTCGGCGGGCCAAAGACATCTATCGAGGGAGCTAGCGCCGCAGTCAGCCGTGGTCCATCGGAAGCATCGACACATACATACATGCATCGTGTGCCGGCCTTTGATGCCCGCGCCAAAGTCTCAGCTACCGCAGGCGTGTCGGGCGGGCTGCGTCCGACAAGGATCAATGTTGCCCCGCTCCGCCCAAGCCGCAAGGCGCATTCTGCGACAATTCCTCGCCCACCGCCGACTACGACCGCGACATCGTCGGCCGTGATTGCCGCAATTGGATCATGAGCCGGATGCGTGGGCGCGAATACCGGAGTTTCCAGAGCACCGCCGAGACCGAGGCGACTTTCCGAGTAACGACCCACGTTCCGATCTAGCACCAGCGCGAGGTCGGTAAGAGCCGTACTCTCACGAACGCCTCCCACTACACGAACAGTGCGGAACGAGCCTTCGCGCGCTAACGAACGCGCAAACCCCGAAACTGGTGCATCGTTATGTACGATCATGAAATGGGGGACGCCGTTACGCGCAGCTTCGGCGGCAATCGTGATTAGCGCTTCAGCAACGGGACGGGTGAATGGCGCCGAAAGCCGGATGAGCCGTCCGGACTGTCCTGTACACGAAGCAACTTCCTCCCCTGGGCCTCCAATAGTCACGGTTGACCATTCGATCGGGTCGATCTGCGCCGGCCAGGGCGCAGCGGGGATCCAGCGCACCGCGTAGGTTGCAACCCACGGCCTGACCCCGGCGACGCGGGCTGAATGGGACCCTTCGTCATCAAGTTCTCCGAGTTCTTGCAGCGCGTCCAACAGAATGCGAGGCGTGGCGTTCGCGAATTCGGTTGGCGCTGATGGTCCGCGGACCCCCAGCGATCGGGCGGCGACAGCCACGATCCTTGTGACGGAGAGCGAGTTCAGATGCAGAGTATCGAGGAAGCGATCGTCCGGCCCGAAACTTCCCTCCGGCAGTCCGGTCTGAGCGGCAACGACGGCCAGTATGGTGGCGAGACGATCGTCAGTCGGCACCACAATCGGTTCGTGCGCTTTGTGGGGGGGCGGCAGTGCGACCTCCACAACAGCGGGAGACGGGGAGCGCCGCCCGCACGGGCTCTCAATAAATGCCGGCTTTGAAAGTTCAAATGGACGGACTGGCCTATCGGCGAAAAGATCTTCAATCTGCAGGTCGCAGCCACGAACGTGCAGCTCACCCAGCGTCGAGAGCAGCGGTGCAAGCGAGGATCCGAATGCGTCGATAGAAAGCGCCGCAGCACCGCGTCCTCGAACGAGCCGCGTCAATCCGTGACCGGGACCTACTTCTACAAAAAGGTCTGCGCGCCGCATCGCCTCTTCCATTGCTGCATCAAAGAGGACCCGCACAGTGATCTGTCTTGCGAGCAGTTCAGACAGGGCGTTTTGCCCCTCGATGACCGAGCCAGTTACGGTTGACACGATCGTCCCTGTGCATGGTCTCCAGGCAATATCGGACAGGAGAGTTCGCAGCGCCGGAACTGCAGCAGCCATATCGGGGCTGTGGAAAGCGTGGGACACGGACATCCGCGTCGTCTCGATCCGCCGGCTCTCCAACAGCGCTGCTATGCCCTCAATGGCTGCGCGCCGCCCTGCGAACACCGTCTCGGTAGGACCATTCTCGCATGCGATCACTGCGCCGGCGGCGCTGGCGATCGGCTCTGCCTCAACGGCAGACAGGGCGACTCGTAGCATCGCGCCACCGGCTCGAGCCTCACGTGCCATGATCTCTCCGCGCATCCGCGCGAACTCAAGCGCGTCGTCCGCGGTCAGTGCACCACCCCAGGCGAGTGCTGCGATCTCGCCGAGGCTGTGACCCACGCCAACCACAGCTCGAACACCGAGTTGCCCCAAAACCGTTAGGCCTGTGAGACTCGCAGCCATGATGGCGGGCTGCGCAATCTCGGTCGCGACGCTATCAGTATCTGCATAGAACGGGAGCGACCGAGTCAACTCGGTGGCCTTCGAGAAGCAGCGGGACCACAACCCTCCGCCGGGCCTTGACGGCGCAGCCTGGCCAGGAAACACGAACCCGATGCGGGGAACTCTTGTGGCCTGTCCAACAAAAATCCCGGCCTCCATAGCGCTGACGTGCTCGCCTGCTGATACGGCCGACTTCGCGCGTGCAAGGCAATCGATGAGCTTACCTCCGTGCGGCGCGACAACAGCGACCCGAATCGGACCGCGCCCCGATTTCCGGGCCACGTCAGCGGCCGCATCTGTGAGCTCCGACATCGACAGAGAGAGCGCACGATGCTCAAGTGTCTCAACCTGGCGTAGCACCTCGTCTGCGGTAGCGCCCGCAAAGAGGAAAAGTTCAGCATCGTGAGCCTTCGGGGTACGAGACGTTACTCTGAGCGGCGTTCTCGCTCCCGCCCGCTCAAGCACGATGTGAGCGTTGACGCCGCCGAATCCGAAGCTAGACACACCAGCGAGGGGTGTTTTGCTTTTCAAACGCTCTGGGACCACGGGTGGGCGGAGACGGTGGTCCACCTCTGCAAACACCTGATGGGGCATGCTACAGCCAACGTGAGGGGGAACAATCCCGCGTCTCAATGACTCGACCGCCTTGATGAGCCCGGCAAAACCAGCTGCTGCCTTCGTGTGGCCGATGTTGGCCTTTATTGAGCCTACTGGGAGTGAACACTTAGCACCATCGCGCAAAGTCGCGAGAGCGCGAATCTCGATTGGATCCCCCACGGCTGTTCCAGTACCATGGGCTTCAACAAACGCCAGGTCGGTTGGATCGACCCGCGCTCCTTCATAGGCCCGTCGATAGGCAGTGAGCTGGCCCGTGCTCGACGGCCTCGTCAGCCCGCCTGCGCCGTCGGTCGACAACCCCCAACCGCGGACGATAGCAACCCGCGGTAGTTCGGCGCGCCGGGCATCATCGTCCCGCATCAGCACTGCGAAGGCGCCGCCCTCGCCCGGCCAGAATCCGTTTGAGCGAGCGTCAAACACTCGCATCTCGTCCGTGGCCAAAGCGCCATTGCGGGAGAACCCAACAAGTTCGAACGGATCGATACTAAGGTCGACCGCTCCCACAACCACGGCGTCGACTTGGTCAGTAGCGAGCAGGGTGGCCGCATCGGCTACAGCAACGAGCGAAGAGGCACAGGCAGCATCAACAGTGTAGGCACCGCCGTTCAGGTCGAAATGGTTGGCGATTCGTCCGGCGATGGTGTTGGCGAGGCCGCCCGCCAGACTATCCTCGTTCGGATCTGGGAAGTGGCGTCGCAGCTCCAAAGTGAAGCTGCGACGTAGACACTTACTTGCATCCGGCGTGAGCCCCTCGCTCTCGGCTGCTCGCGCCAGCAGGTCGTCGAGAAAGGGCGCACGAAGGCGAAGCAGGGACGCGCGGCTGAACTCACCAGTGAGCGTGTTGGCGACAACGACAGCCGTCCGTGCACGGTTAAGTCGCTCCACGCCGCCGATCGAATTGATCGCCTCTGCCGCAAGCTCTAGCGCTAGCCAGTGCGTCAAATCAGTGGATTCGAACGTCACCTTCGGGATCTTGTACCGTGCTCGATTGAAGCTCCAGTTAGTCAGGAGGCCCGCGCGAATCGGCGATATCGAGTCCGACTCACCGAGAACATTGGCACGGTACTGTGTTAAGTCGAGCCGCTCAGGTGGTAATTCACGGAAAGACCTCCGTCCTTCGAGAACATTAGCCCACAACTCTGCGGAAGAATCCGCATCCGGGAACCGACATGCCAGCGATAGAAGAGCCATGTTCGGCTGCATTGGCACCTCCTATCACTCCGCAGCGCGAAGAGCGACGGCCGGCTCGGCTATCCCAGCTCTGGACTGCCAAGCACGCCTTGCATCGCAGATCGCGATCCAAGCACCCCTGCCCGCAGTCACGATCGTCAGCGCATAAAAGAGTCCGAATACGATGTGCAGCTCCATGAAGAGCGCATAACCAGCCGCAACGGCGGCCGCGAAAGCGATCTGGTTCCGCGTCTTGGCCGGCGTCGTTGCCGGGTCCGTGATCATGTAGAAAGTGAAGAGGATAAATGAGAAACCTGTCATTGGCATCAGACCAGCCGCGATCGGGGCATCGTGGACCGTTGCCCGCGCGGCAGCCTGGGCCACAAAAGCAGCAGCCCACGCCAGGATGAGCGGAATTCGTCCGGTCGCCTTAGTATTGAGATAACTTCCCGTCCCGATGACCACGAGCGGAAGGAGCCAATCCACAATGCCAGATGTATTCTCTGTGAACTGGTAGGGAGGTGCTATCCCAACGGTGGGGAAGAGGAGAAGCGTTACTGTGATTCCAAAGTTGGACGGATTGAGCACGTGCCGAAGGACAGGCCGACCGTCCTTCCCGAGAGTCATGGTGACCCGAAACAGGTACTTGGAAGCCATCGCGACTGAAGCGGCGAAGGCGACAGCAGCCAAGTTGTGAGCCGTGTAAAGCAGCATGCCGATGGCGACCCCGCTTATGTGAGCGGGCAGCAGGAACTTTACGAGACTGAGAAACCCGCCTCTGTAACGCGCGGTTCTCTCCGCGCAACTAGCTTCGATGCTTTCGCCTAAAAGATCGGTCAAATAAGAGGCGCCCACTGCGACGAACGGCGTCAGCCAGGATTGCTCGAAACCCAGAAAGGCGTGCCCGAGCACATTGAGGAGAGTGATCGCGAACGCAAAGCGAGACAGGCCTCCGAGCCGCTTTTCGGAGTACCACCGCTCGGCCACGGCTCGGTGCCTACCTACTGATTGCGGTGCTTGAGCATTGGTTAAATTGATCGCCATCATCGCCTCCAATCGGCTGGGGCGTCGCGCGGGGTAAGCTCAGAGAAATCACGAGCGCCGAGGACGATGTGATGCCGCCCCGGAGTGAGAGCGATGGTCTGAATGTGCCCCCCCGCGCCGTCCCGCCATCTGAACTCGACATCGAAGGTTCGGTGGGCTGGGACGGGCCCGAGGCCCAGGTGGATCTCGGGAGCGCGCTTGCCTCCGTGTCCGGAGCCTCCATCGATCATGGATGTGACGGTACGGCCGTTCGGCAGGACTACGCGAGCCTCTGCCCCGATCGCCGCGCGTGTGCCTGCGACAGCACCCGGAACGCGCAGATCTACGACGATCGCACGTCCAACATCTGCCGAGACGTTCCGAAGGAATAGAGACGCGCTCCACTGGCGCGCGATGGCAACAGAGAGCCGACCGTCGCCGAACACGTCTGCAGTAGCAATCCCGCGCGAAATCGTGTCTGTGTCGAGCCCGAGAGAAGACCAGACGTCATAGTACTGGCCTCGCGACGTCGGTATGAAGAGACGGTCGTGGTCACGGCCCGATAGTTCGTCACCGGCCGAGAAGCGCGGCCAGGCGTTCGGGTATCGGAGGAGCTCGTCGTTGCCCATCGCGAGCTCCTGAAGCTCAGGCCACCGGCTTCGCTCGCCTTTAATGAACCCGACCGCTTGGAGGATCGCAGGTTCCCCCCTGTTGAGGAGGTCAGCGAATTTGATATCCCACGCCCAGCCGCTCATCCAGGTACCACGCGGGCCGCTCTCGTCGCGGTAAGGCGCCTCGCCCCGGGCCCACGCGCCGTAGTCTCCCGTATGCACGAACAGAAAGTGGCTTTCGAGAAGGGCGTATGGTGAAGAAATGTTGCTGACCGCAATCGCAGGCCGACCATCTCCAGTGACGTCCCCGAAATCGACTCCCATTCCCTTGAAGGAATCGCGGCCGAGCACCTTCGAGCGCGGGGTCGTTAGATTGCGTTTCCCCTCCACGCTCACGAAGCGAGGGTTCCCCGGCAGCGATCGATTGAGGAGTAACCGATCCGAGCCGAAGTCATTCGCAACGTAGATTTCGGGCAAGTACCGAAATTTCTGAAGGTCTTCGCCTGCGCTTTTAATGAACTCGTCATCAAGATCGCGAGCGGCCAGCGCCAGTGTCCACCCATTCGCCATCTCTGGTGTGAAGGCACTGCTCGCATCGAGATAGGAGATTGATGTACTGGTAGCGCCTTGCCAGAGCAGAAGCCGGTTTCGACCACCGTTCTCCGCACGCGACATCGAGTGCTGCATCTCAATGCTATCAGTCGCTCTGGGATCGAGGACGCGGTCGCCAACTCGGAAGTAGTTGCCGAAGATAAGGTCCGGGTGACCGTCCCCGTCAACATCAGCCAAAATGGCGGCGTTCGTGTTCCAGATCTCACGCTCGGCGATGATCTCAAAGGGCGTGAAAGCGGAAGGCGAGAGCTCGGGTTCCTCGTTTCGCATAAATGCGACCGGTGTGCGGCCCCAGTAGTAAACCACCAGATCCATCCACCCATCTTCGTTTACGTCGGCGGGGAGACACCCCATAGGCGCGATCGTGCGCCGATCGTATCCATCGGAGGGAACCGGCAAGGCAAACGTACGGTAGCGATCGCCGGTTCCTGGCGCTGACATGATGGAGACGCTATCGTTGCGGGGGTCGACGAGGCAGATGTCCGCCGGCCGGCCTGATTCTGCGATGTCCGCCAAGGCAATGCTCGCACCCACAGATGAGATCCACGCATTGATACGTCGGACCGACGGATTGACCGATCGGATGTTGCGTTTCGGCAGCCCGTTCTCGGCAGGCTCCAGGTAGGTTGATATGAACTGTATGGGCGCAGCGAGAGCGCTTTTATCTTCAGCCGAGATCTGGGGCGGCCTCGCAAGCATATAGAGCGCAAATACAACCGAGGAAGCCACAATCTTCGCCGCGTGGCGACGGATCAGGGCGCTCATGGGTGCTCCTCCATCCTGCGCGATACGGCACTTGAGACGGAGCGCCGCCAGATTTCATATCGGGGCTGATCACGCTCTGACTCTGGGAGCTCCTCACGCATTTCGCAAACGAGATTCGCGAGAGTATGTGCATCGAAGCCGATCGCGCGCGCGGCCATCTGGGTATGCAGGGGAACGTGACCAGCTCGGGCGCGAGCCGCGCAAGCAAAGGCGATTCCTTGCGCGAAACACGAGCGCTCAGTGCCGGCGAATTCGAGCGCGCGTGCGAAGTCGCTCTCATTCGACTGGCCGGCATAGGCCATGGCAAGGCCTAGACCGGACCAGAGATCGATCCAGTGTTCAGGCGCTAGCTTGCGGATTGCCGCTTGAGCCTGATGAACTGAGCCACCGCAGACGAACCATAGCGCTCTCCCGACCCCTTGTTCGTAACACCTAGCGGCGTATCCAAACCGTTCGCGTCGCCAGCCAGCAAGTAGCGTTAGGTGATTAAAGTAACAATCGTGAAATCCGAGGCCGTCGAGAGCGAGCCAGCGATGGATCGGGTCTAACGTTGCTAGAATTTGATGTCGGCGCCAAGGCACTCGCGCGAGCGCCCAGCCGGCACCGACATGCACCAGATAGGTGAAGCGGCTCTCGAATAAACTGATAAGCTGCGGGAGGCGCGCCTGCCGAAATGGCAGCGCGTCCGCAATGGCTGTTCCCATGGCAGCGCCTTCAGCGGCAAAGCCGCGAAGGTCGCTTCGGACGTTATCTACATAGGATATAAGGTCAGAGGAATCTTCTGCTTGGAGTGCAGCGTTGTAGCCGGCGATGAAAGTCTTTCCGATCGTCTCGAATGCTTGCCGGCGGATTGGATCACATGGGGTGAAACCTCTAACTTCGAAGCTTGCCGCCGTCGGCGACAGCGCGAGTAGGTGACAAATGCTAAAAATGGCGCTCCGAGAAACCAACGTAACATGTTCGGAACTCACAGCTCTGCCGCTCATCGGCTCCTCCTACTGAGGATGCGCTGAAAGAATCGCATGATGCCTGCCCAAAAGGTACGCGCTAGAGAGGGTGACGGAGCGTGAGAATTTCCGCTCTGGTCGAGATCGGCAACGAAAGACTGACTTGATGATTCGGACGGGGCAGCATCGGTGAGCGCGCGGCGCACAATTTCGAACGCCTCTTCAGGTCCGTCCACTGGTCGATGGGCGCGTTCGGGGTCTTGCTGGTGCCAGATCGTCCCACGCCAATGACTCGACACTACTTGGCTCGGTTCGTACCAGAACCGGAGCAAAAACCCCTGCGAGTCTTCCCGATGGAATTGGTCCATGTGATTGGTCCGTGGCAGCAAAGCGTAGCGTAGGCGGCACTGAGCGCGGTAAAATCGCAGGACTGTGTCGGTTGAATGTCGGGGGAGTACGCCAACTGATTACGGAGGGATCACGGGGATACAGAGCTGATTGGATAGCGCTCAAATGTTACTGCATTTGTCGGAGCTTGCTATCCTAGGGCTACGTGAGAATTTGGAGCGATATCCTAAAAATGCTCACTCATGGTGTGCCCTACGCTCTCTCTCTCTCTCTCTCTCTCTCTCTCTCTCGCTCGAAGGGGCACGCTTTGGGTCAGCTTCTCCGCGCCAGCGCCACACGCTCCATCCAGTTCGTAATTCAGGCTCGTGGAGAATGCGTCCTTGGCTAGGCATCAGCCCGCCACCGCGCAGAAATGGCGTAAGAGCTCGACCATCATCGACGCACTCATTGCGCCCAAGTAGGCTCGCTCCACTGTCCTTGAGCGGCTTTCAGTCGGGATCGGGTCTTGTGGTTCCGTGATGTGGAGAGAATTGCTGTAAATGCTCCTCCCTGTGCAGCTGTCTCAAAACCTGCGCGATCGGATCGTACGCGCTGTTGGGAACAAGAGCTCGATCCTGCAAGTCGCCACCCACTTTAAGGCGGCGTCAGCGGCGATCAACCTAATGCGCCGGGTCTAGGGGACCAGCACCGCGGCCACGGCTCGGTTTGGTGCGCTCCGCCATCCAGTCTTGGAGCCCCGTGACACCCTGCTGCGGTCGCGGGTTGATTCGGCGGCTTAAACGGACATTCGCGTGTGCACGTATGCGGTGACAGAAAGGTTGTAGAGCGACTACACATCCGCCGTGACGGCCTTCTGACGCCAGTATTCCATGAGTCCGGTCATGGCAAACGGCACCGGCAGCAGATTCATGGCGAAATGCCACGTGACTCGGCATCCCACCGCAAACTCGCGGTCGCCGATGACGCTCACGCCGCCGAACAGCGTGCTCATGCCGATCGGCTTGCCGACAAAATATGCAGTCGCTGTGAGCATGATGTGCTCATAGAGGTGGAAAGCCTCGATGTAGAAGGCCCAGCGAATCCACTTGGAGGGCACGCAGAAGTACAGGCAGGCGAGGCTTGCTAGGAAGATGCTGTTGCCGATGAGGTGCAACACCTCCATGCCAAGCATCATGCGCCGCGATGCGTCCGCCGTAGGAAATAGCAGGACGCCGATTTGGCGCACGAGCTCGGTCGCCCACGGGGACATCCAAGGGGTGTCCCGGCCGCAGATGTTGGATAGGTCTCCGAGGATCCACACCGCAAACTGGAACGCGTGCTCCGCGAAGTGACCGACCTGAAACAAGAGGCCGAGCGCGGCAACAATTACCAAGGCCATCCGTAAGTTCAGCGTTGTGTGATGGTCATGCTCACGAAGCATCATCACGTCCGGCACGGGCACCGTGATATCCCGGTCGAATGGGGAACACACCGTGCGCCCCGACAGTCGCGAACGGATTGGCCAGTGAGTTGATATCCTCGGGTTCGACACCATACCAGCCATCTCCAGTACTCAGTTGATCGGTATGTAGAACTTGTGGCTCATATCTCGTACAGGTCGGGATATTACAGTACGGAGCTGCTCCGCAGGTCACGGTAGAATCTCGGTGCGCTCCGTTTCGGATCGGCCGTTTGGTCGGACCCACCTAAGCGAAAAAGCTCTAATGCTGGAATAGGAGGCGGTCATCGTGGCTTTCCGGCGCCACAAACTCCTCCTAGTGGACGATCGTTTCTAAGCGCTGCAGCCCATCATTCCTCATCGCACCCGCTCTTCGCTTCAACGCGGATACAGCGGCATGAGTCAATGTGTCGCTCAAGGCAGCCGGAGACAGCGAGTTCAACGTCAATCCGATCCACTACTTCCACGTCGACGTCATTGAGACTTACACGGAAGAAGGCCGGCTCTATTTATTCATGGAGAGAGTTCGTACCCAAGTTCACGTTTGCCGGGTTGCTTGAGAAAGTCACCCAGAGCATTGCGGCGGACTTCCCGCGCGCTCAGATCGCTATCTTGCTTTTGGAGGTTGGTGAGCAATTCAGTTGCTCTCGCACCGATAATCTAGCTAGGCTGCATTCCGAAATGTATGGATTTGTAGCTGTTTAGGCGATCAAATATCTCACCCGAGAGTATTTGTTCGTGAAGGAGCTTAGTGTCCGGCATGGGATCGATACCGAGGTCGGACCTCAAAACACTCTTCAGATGTTGATAAGCGTGGACTGCATCCGCTCTTTGCCCATTGAGGATCAGCAGAAGCATAACATCGCGCTGAACGCTCTCCCGGAATGGATCCGTTGCTAGTATCCTTCGACCATGATCGAGAGCGCGTTCGTGTTGACCTCGCCGCGCTGCCGCGCGCATCAGCTCAAGGGAACTCCTGACAAACAGGCAGTGAAGGCGCTCGCGCTCCTGCAGGACCCAGTCACCTTCGTCCCCGGCCAAAAAGGGGCCTACATAGCCCTCAACTGCGGCACCGATCTCCTCTTCATCGATTTCCGTCAGGTCGGAAACTTGAAGGTGGTACTTTGTTCGCCTGGACGCGCTTTGTAGTACATGGGTGTCCACTTGGATAAAGCTGGAAGGCTCGAGGAGAACGCTGTTGCCCAGAGTGACTAGGCTGTGAGCTCCCCCTTTGATCCCGAGGTCGAGCATCTTGCGAATACGCCAAATAGCAGTATTAAATGCCAAACGAGCCTTCTCGGGCTCCAGTTCACCCCAGAAGAGGTCGGCGAGTTGCTCGCGGCGGTGCGCTCGGCCCGTGAATTCAAACAGGTAGCAAGCGAGAAGGCGTCCCGCCGGACCAAAGTCCAATCTTACCGCTGCGCCGTCGACAAAAAATTGCGACCCACCCAGCAAAGCAACATTGAGCATGGTAAGCCCCCATGCAGCACACCGTGTCAGCCGACGCTATTCAAAACTAACCAAGCGAAACTCACTTTGAGTAAGACGTCAACTTTATGAAACAGTCAATAGATCACGGCAGACTCGGCTCATTGATGACATGGGAGGTGCGCCACAATGAGTAGTAACGTGCCGGAGAGCCGCTATAGTAGTCAGATAGCTCCGTGATTTTTCCGTGTTTGACAGGTTGTAATTGAACTGCGCACGAACTGTGAACAGGCGATCACATGGCAATGTCTTTCGTAGAGCCTCCGGCGAGCTAGCCAAGTTGCAAAGAGGAGGAGAAGATGCTTCTCAGGCTCAAAGTAGCTCTCAAGACGGCGTGGAGAACATTTGAAATGTTCAGCGAGGCCCTGGACTGTAGCCCGTGGGAAGAGGCCCAAGAATACTCTCGTCATCTAGAAACTCGTGTTGCCGAATTAGAGCGGCGCTTGACGTCCGCAATTATCAACACCAGCGACGACGGGGGCATCCCGAGCCCGCCACCGCGGACGCCAAACTGACCTCGACACAGGGCCGCAAGCGCGGCAAGTCAGCTCCCGAACTTAGTAGTCAGCCCTCGTGAATCCCCACGAACTTAACGCGAGATCGGTCGGCTACGCGGGCGTTTGAAGGCGATAGTGGAAAGAACTACTTCCGGATAGCACATACCCCAAAACACAGGGTTCGATAACGGGAATAGCATTTCATTACCCGGTCGCCTCTGGTTCGGTGTCGTGGCGACGCATGCAGGCCAGTTCGAGACGGTCTTCCGGCGTCCCGTCATGCCGAGCGCGCGGGACAACTCAGTGTCCGCCGACTTCGCGCTCGCCTCTGCCTGATCGCCGGCTAAACCCTCATGAAATCAATTGACAGGCGCCGGGTCTCCGCTGTTCTCGCCTGGGCCAGCGCGGCCGCGGTCATGATCGTGCCAGTAGCGATCGCGCCTCCAGCCCGTACCTCGCGTCCCGCAACATACCGTACATCATGGGCGGGTTCGCCGGCATCGTCGTCCTGTCGCTTCTCTTTCTCCAACCACTCCTGCCCGCGGGCTACTTCGCCAGATAGGAAGGGCCGGCCGGACGGCGCTGGCACCGCTGGCTCGGCGCACAATCGTTGTGGCAGTGGTTCTCCATGTGTGCGGGCGTTACCTAGCTAGCCCACCTGACACGATCGATGCACTCCTGCTCATCTCGCCGACCCCGTTCTCGGTCTACGGCGTCACGGCAATGTGGGGTGTCCTGGCAACGGCGGCGCTGGTGCTCTTCCGTCGCAGGCTGGGGCTACGCCATTCGGACTGGCGGCTGATCAACAACGGTCTGGCGGCGATCGTCGTTGTGGCGACCGTGATCCACTCGTTACAGATCGAGGGCGCTATGGAGCCGGTCTCCAAGTGGATGCTGTGCATAGCCGTCGTGGCCACGACTGCCGTGGCGCTTCTGGACCTGCGGGTCGTGAGGCCGTTTCGTGCGTGGCGCGAACGCGGCTCGAAACGGGGCGCCAAGGCGTGGCTGTCAGAGCCCGGCGTCGGTTGAAAGGCCACACCGACGAAGGGAGTCTCTTTCAACAGTCCGTCGGGCGTCTGGCCCGCGTCATCCTTACCGGATCCGGCCGCTCTCCGGACCCGGAGGCGAACACCCTAACTGCAAAAATGGGGCGCGTTCCTGTCCAGCGGCTATTGGGCCGGGAGCGGACCGACTGCTGCTGGTCCCACACGCGAGAAAGCAGACACCCAAAATCAGATGCCAACGCCTAGCCGGTGGCAGCGAGAGCGGGGAGTCCACTACGAGTGGAGGCCCTCGGTTGTTGCGGAAGTGTAAGGCCGAAAACCTGCCGCTTTCAAGAACTTAGCTTATTATCGACCTTTTGGGGCATGGACGCCTGTAGTTCCTCTAGGAGATTAAATTCGAAGGGGTGTAGGGCCTCACCATCTAAAATCAGTGTCGAAATCAGATTAAGCGCCTTATCGAGACTGTCTATCCCCGGGTGGCGACGGCCGAGGCGGTATGCAGTCTGCGGCGGCACGCCGTATTCGTCTAACGCGAAAAGACCGCTTTCGAAGAACAAGTTTTCTGCTTTTGCGGCATACAGGGAGTAATCAGCCGTTACCGCAAAACCCGATCGCCTCCCAACGTCTCTGTACACTGCGTTGATTGCGTTCAGCTGGCGAGGGAAAGTGTACACGACGTAGGATCGCAGAAATCTAAGAGCACTGTCGACAGCTTCGCTGACACTCTGCTCTTCTCGACGACGGCTGACGCGTTCGGCGATGAATTCCTTGAGCGTCGATCCACCAAGATTGGACAGGCGCGCCGCCAATTGGGCTCCATTGAAGATCTGGTAAGCCTTCAACGATCTACCCTCATCAATGAAATCGTAGATGAGTTCACAAGCGGCCGCGAGCTCTTTGCCGTTCGGCATCCCGTGCCAGTTCAGGGTCTCACGATAAACGAGATCGTCTCGGATACTGTCGGCGATAGCTCGCTGGGCGTCTACCGAGATGTGACGGTTGGCGCGGAGTGTCTCCAGCGTAAGCGAAGAGTCCTCGACCGCGGCCTCGATCCGGGCCAGGGAAGCCTCGCTTAGGTCGTTGTCGGGCAGATCCAGCAGCAAGGACATAGGCGTGTTCTCGTCCTGCTCCTCGATCGGCAGTTTTACTGTCGTCTCCTCATCCTCAATGGGTGCCTCCAGCACGAAAACCTTACCGACGAACCACTGGCCCATCCTGCCGGCCCTTCCAGCTATGTTGCGAAATGTAAAAGAGTCGATCGTTGAGGTATTCAGGCGTCGGTCGTAGACGACGACGTTTTCTGCCACCGTGTTCACGCCCTCGATAATCGTGGAGGTGCAAATAAGGAAGCGAATGATGCCGTCCTCGAAGCATCGAACCATGTAATGTTGCAGCGCCCTGGGAACATTGCCATGGTGGATGCCGATACCGCGTCTCAGAGCCTCGATGACCACCCACTCTGCCGGAAATTCCTGCAACAGCCAGTCGACCGCCGCTTCAGTCTCGGCAACCTCCGGAAAGCCTTCCGAGTCGATCAGGATTCTGGCGACTTCGCCGCATTTCCCAGGCGATTGACAGTAGATCAACGTCGGGTTTTCCAGTTGCCCCACGAGTTGTAGCAGCTTGAATTCGCGCTCGCCGGAGTTCGGGCTGAGGTGAAAGTGCTCTATGTCTAGAGCAACGGTCGAGAACCTGGACGGGACGAAGATGTGCTGGTATCGGGTGGCGATGCCGCGAACTTCGCTGATGTTCGRCCCGATCAGGTAAAACTGGGCTCCTGAAGTTGCCAACCGATGGAACGCCAAGTTCAAGTCGACGGCGCGGGTGTCAGCACGATCGAGATCGAGTTTGTAGAACTCGTCGACCACGAAAAAATTGACGTCGTCCAAGTCGTCCCGGGCCAGCACCCGCTCCTGTGTCAGCACATACACAGTTGGTTTGGTACCGTCCGTATGTTGGGACGGATGCGTGATGATCGAGTGAGTGTCACCGAACGTCCCGGATATTCGACGACGAGCCTCGTCGATCAATGCGATCGTAGGTACAATCACCACTATTTTCCTGAAACATCCCGACGCAATGACAGCGTCTACAATGACGCTCTTGCCGACGCTCGTCGTCGCGCTCAGGACCACGTTCTTTCCATTCATGAGCAGCCGGAACACCTGAAGCTGCAGCGAATGAAAGACCCAATCGCCTTTCAGGCGGGGAACGGCGTGCGCCTCCCGCAGCACGGCGTCCACGAGGGTCTGAGGCTTTCCGGCATAGGGAAGAAGCCCGGCGGTTCTCACAAGGTCGTCGATCAGTTCGTAGTGGTATTCCGGGATGTGGACCTTTTTCGCCAAGAGACGTATCAGGAATTCCCGGCCTTGATCATGGGTGGCGACGTCATTGATCCACGCAGCAATCGTGGCGACCACCGCATCCCCCTCGGCGTCGGTGAAGGTTTCGCCTGCGAGCGTTTTTCGAAGATCCTCCTCAGATAGCATCATAGACGTCCCCTCAAGCGCTCTCCAAACTCTACAACCAATTCCGAGGGATTTTCGACCGGGATGAGGAACACGTGAACCTGCACCTCCGCCAGGGCAGGCGTCAGTTTGGACTTCACGTCCTCGTACTGCGTGAGGACCTCCTCGCGCAAACCAACGAGGTATTCCTCCGAGTACCCGGTGCCGATGACTGTGCTGTCGTAGGCAACGAGGATGGGGAAATGCAGGCAGCGCCGAAGGTCCTCGATCTTCCCCCTCGGTGACAACACTGTGTCCAACGAAGTCGCCCGCATATGGCGTGGTTCGCGCAGTGTCATTATGAGGGTGCGCTCCTCACGCAGAAGGTTGCTGAGCAACGCACCCTCCATCTCGCCGACGACAGCGTCGATTATCGCTCCATGGGATCCGGCCGTGGTGATGCGGGCCCTGCCTATCCAAAGTTGATCGCCGCCGCCTTCAGTGACGATGTGCGCACTGGTGCTGGTGCGGGCGGGCCCTAAGCCATGGTAGATCTTGCAGGCGATTGGCTCGCTGTCAAAGTAGTGACGCAACACCGCATGGAGCATCAACTCGGCGAAAACCGCGTCATTGGCAATGGCGCGGTTCTGCTCGATACTGGCAGCTGCCCGGCGCGTCAGCTCTCGCGCCTGCAAATGGTCGAACTCGGCCAACACCTTTGCGGGGAGCGAAATCTCCGGTAGCCACCCTAGCAGGTATTCGATGAGCTCGGCCTTCCGCCACTGGCCGTCGTCGAACTCGACGTCGTACGCGCAGAGCGATCGCAGAATGTCTAGATCGTCCACCCGGTGCAGGTCAGCGAAGAAGGCCTCTGTCGACACCCGGTAGACCCGTACGTTATGACGGTTCGACCGTCTGATTTCGTTCACCCGTTCTCGCCACCACGCGATGCCGACCTCTCGGCTGATAGCCTTTGCATCCGGATCCGAAACCCTCGAAGCGTCTCCAGCCTGCTGAACCCAGGTCATCAGCCGATCATAGATGTCACGCGCGACGGAATACGACGGAACTTCGCCTGAACCCTCCGACAGCTGTATGATGCGATTGATGTTATCGTTCTCGATGGAGGACTGCTTGCCGGCTACAACCCAGAAGAGGTTGCTCGCCCAGTCTGTCGTGCTCCTTCCACTCTTCGACCTCGCCGTTTTGAATTTTTTACCGATACTCCTGACCGCGGCGTCGATCTTTGGCTGGACTATCCTGCGCTTGTCTCGGTGAACCAGGAAGGGTCGCAACGAGACACCGACGTCTCGCCGACTGACAAACCTAAACAACGCTGGACCTGCATTCACGTCGAGGGATAGCGATTTCTCGATAAGCGAAGACCCCACTCGCCCCTTATCGCGGGTTGAGATCTCCTTTATCGACCATTTGGCATCGGCTTCAGTGGTTTTTACCTGAACGTATTCGTTGGCTTGGCGCGCGTCGATACTCCAACGAAGGGTAACGTCATCGGCCGTCTCGAACTCCACCTGTGCCAAGGTGCTGTCTCGCAGCATATCGATAACGAAGCCCGCACCAACATGATCCTGGTAGCGAAATCCCACGCGACCGGCCACCCCTCCGGCGTCCGAGGCTTCGTCCGGATCGATGAGTGTTTCCAAGTTTGCAGACACAATTGTTGCCGCCTATGAAGTAACGGCAATGACCAAAGCGAAGAGCTGGCCTTTCCCGCAGCACGGACTGTTCCGGCTGAAGATCACAGGAGCAAATTCCACGCTGTCCCRCAAGGCGCGACAGCCCGATACCTTCCCGAGCATTGGGCCACGCACAAAGCCGCTCCATGGCAGACGGTCATTTGCAAGGTGCTATAGATAGGCCGAGCTAGCGGCAATCGATGCTGTTAGCTCGATCCTTATCGGCATATAGCGCTTTTTTGCCAGTAGCGACCGCGGCTGAAATATGTCCCTCGAGATTGAGAGACACCCAAGTTCGACAGGGGAGAGCAATATTGCGGACTGGCAGATTTCGGGATTTCTTTCCGCAGTTGTCAACGTCCGAATAGCGGCGCATAGCCGACATTCGGCAACAAGTCTGGGAAATGCCGCTATTCACCATATTCAGGAGGGCCATGGGTAGCCGCTCGTAAGCGCCAGCGACCAGGATCTCGACGCCCAGCTTGCAAGGCTCAGGGCAGACGGATCAGCGGCGCCGAGAAGTGGCAGCGTCGTCTGCCAGCGATTCTGCGATAGGTGGGGAGACCTTGCCGTTGCTGGGGCAATCACAGCGTAGTCATCCCAACCTTGGGAGCCTCCGTGGAACTCCCTCGCCATTCCATGGCCGCGAGGGGGGCCACATCACCGATGAGTTGACGTTGTTGTGAAAATGGGGCCCCGCGAGCCTCGTAGGCCCTCCCGCTCAGCGGACTCCGCGCACATCATCCGCGGACTTTATGCCACTGATTTGAAGCGCTGTCCTGAGAGTTCCTGGAGCTCAGGAAACGGGACGATGTCCCGCGCCTTGGGTCGGATCATCGCCCTCGAAATCCCAGCGAAGCAGCTCGCGATCACCGTCCATCAGGTCTCGTCGGGGCTCAGATTGATTCCTTGAGCTCCTTGGCGGCGCGGAAGGCGATTTTCTTTGACGCCTTCACTTTCACCGGCTCACCCGTTTGCGGGTTGCGGGCCATACGAGCCGGGCGGTTGCGCACCTGGAGAATGCCAAGACCACTCAGGCGGACCTTGTCGCCCTTTTTGAGACTCCTGGTGATGATTTCGACGACCTGCCCGATCATCTCGTTGGCCTGACGCTTGGTCAATTCATGCACCTCGGAGATCGTCTCGGCGATTTGGCGCAGTGTCAGAACGGCGCCCGACGTGGACGCAGCCGTCTTCGGCGTCTTCCTGGCGACGGTCTTGACCAGTGCCTTCCTTGCTGCGGCTGGCACCTTCGCGACCGACTTCTTCGTCGCCGTCTTCTTTACAGCAGCCGTGGCGGCGGATGCTCTTGTGGAGCTGGCTCTTGCGGCTGTGGCCTTGCGAGCAGGCGATTTCTTCGCGGAAGCCTTCGCGGGAGTTCTGGCCATATGCATATCTTTCCTGAATACTCGGTCCGAAATCTGTGTCAGATAATTGACTCTCATCCAAGCCTCAAATGCAAGGCGGCCACCTCAAGCAAGTGGCCAGGCCAGCCATGGTTGATCGTTCTTCAGAAACGAATGCAGGGTGAAGTTCGGAGGGTGCGTGCCGTCCAGAATCTGCTGCGTTAGCGTTGTTGGCAGGAAAACCAGCATGACAATGCGGGCGACGTAACGTTCGTCGGTCTGGTAGGCTTGGGCGATTTCGCGCATCGTTGCGTAACGCTGTGCGAGAAGGTCCTTCCACCAGCGATGGGCCTGCGCAAGGCCTTTGATCAGGACGGGGTCCGGCTCAGGTTCACGCGCGGCGTTGCCCTCGAGAATTAGACGAGTTTCGGCGCCGCGGCGCGCCAGAGCGAACGGGCATGTCTCAATGATCGGAGCCTCTCTGCTGCCGGCAAACTCTGTGAACAGATCTGTCTTGATCGTCAGYGATATCTCCGCATCAGTCAGCATCACCTGCTCGAGCAACCCCAGCACGAATGTCCCGCGCGCAACCGGATCGGACGATTGCAGGTGTGCGGCAAATGTCTCGGCGCGGGCAAGGGCAGCCTGTCGAACCGCAATGGCTGATTCCTGCGCCACCATGTGAGCAAGCACCCAGCCCTCGTTCCGAAGCAGACCTGTCAGGATGCGAATGACGCCGCCATCGATCTCGCCGGCAGGGATCCGCCAGCCATCCCGGACCGATTTCCCATTGATGCTTGCGTAGGGCTCATTGTTGGACGTTGGCCGTTTCATAAGGCGGACGCTGACATAGTACCGGTAGCGGCGACCGCGCTTGACCGCATGCGAGGCGAGGAGCGGCTGGCCCGACGCATCTACCAGCAACCCGGTCAGCAAACTCGGATTCCTGGCCCGCACCTTGAGCCGTTCGCCCTGGCAGTTCTCGCTCAGGAGATCCTGGACCTGCTGCCAGAGATGTGGGTCGATGATCGCCGGATGCTGGCCATCGTACACCTGGCCCTTATGGCTGATCCGTCCGGCATAAAGCGGGTTCTGCAGGATCCTGTAGAGATGCCCGCGCGAGAAGGATTTGCCACCGCTCACGCCGCCCTTCCCCACCCTGCTTTTCGTTTGCAGCCCGCGTTCTGCGAGAGCTACCGCGACAGCGTCAACGGATTTCAGCTCAAGATAGAGGTCGTAGATCAGGCGAATGGTCTTGGCCTCGTTATCGTTGATGGAAAGCGTGCGGCCGTCGGCCTCATAGCCGATCGGGACGAAGCCACCCATCCACAGGCCCTTCTTCTTCGAGGCTGCGATCTTGTCGCGAATGCGCTCGCCGGTCACCTCCCGCTCGAACTGGGCGAACGAGAGCAGCACATTGAGCGTCAGCCGTCCCATGCTGCTCGTAGTGTTGAAGGACTGCGTCACCGAGACGAAGCTGACGCTCTTCTGGTCAAAGACATCGACGATGCGGGCAAAGTCGGTAAGGGAGCGGGTCAGACGATCAACCTTGTAGACGACGACAACGTCGATCAGCCCGGAAGCGATGTCAGCCAGAAGCTGTGCCAGACCGGGCCGCTCCATGGTCCCACCGGAATAGCCACCATCATCGTAGAGGGCTGGAATTGCTTTCCAGCCCTCATGCTTCTGCGAGATGACGTACGCCTCACAGGCCTCGCGCTGGGCATGGAGCGAGTTGAAATCCTGCTCAAGTCCCTCCTCGGACGATTTGCGGGTGTAGATGGCGCAGCGCAAGTTTCGCGGCGACTCACGCATGGGTGGCTACCTCCGGTATGGTGGTCGCTGCGTGCTGAAGACATTCGAGCCTCGCAACGCGCGTGCGGTGTGCCTTGACCTTTGCTGGCACGGCCCTGCCCTCGCCGCTTCTCTTGAGGCCAAAAAACACCCATCCGTTCCAGCGTGTGCCGGTAATCAACCGGGCAATCTCGGACAGGGATCGATAGCGCTCTTCGTTCCACAGGAAGCTGTCACCATCGACCGTGACCTCATGCACCTTGCACTGCCATTCCCGGACAAGTCGGGTTCCGCTGCGGATCTTTTTGTTCGGCTTCGGCGGTGGAGCCTCCCCGGCTGGCACGATTTGACCGACCAGTCGGTCGAGTCGCTTTCGGGTCGCAGGATCGAGCCCCCCGTGGACACTCTCCCACCTGGCGTGAGCCACCGCCCGGCGCATCAGGGTACCGCGGATGAACTTCGGCAGCGGCATGCCAGTCAGTTGAAGAAACAGCGCTTTGAGGTCGTTAGAGGAGAGTTCGTCGAGATGAGTGTTCTGTTCATCGGAATGATCCGGGTTTGGGGTGGGGTCCGCCACGGCTATGCCTCCGCACTGACAGGGGCGGCGACGCGATAGAGTGAGCGGCCATCCGGCCCTTTCGTGCGCTCGATCATAACGCCGTCGTGACGCAATCCTGTAAGGGCTGCCCGGGCGGTATGTGGCAGCCAACCGGTGGCGTGAACGAGATCATCCAGCTCTGCGCCCTCCTTCCGCTGGAGCAGCGAAAGCACCAGCGCCTTCTTCGACCCCGGACGCCGGGATACAGGAGCGATTGGCTCTGCGTTTCGCGGGCTCACCTTCGGGCCGTTTGCTTCGGATCCAGTCCCCTCAGCCCGCTCGTAGCAAACGGGCGGTTCAGTGACGGCGATCACGGCAAGCCCCGCCGGAGTGACCTTAAGCCCGATGGGGCCTTGCCCTGGATCATCACGCCAGTGCAGCTCCTCGTGGAGGACAACGACCTCTTCAACCAGACCGGCGGCGAGCAGGCTACCTGCTACGCGGACGGCCGCTCCACCTCGCAGCCGCGCTGGCGAGAGCAGATTGTCCTCGCGCTGCGAAGCCGCGGAGAGAAGCACGAGCTGGGTATCGGTGAGGGTCGCGGAGTTTGCCATGGGACGGCTCCGAAAGGTCAAACGGCAGGATTGCCGTCACCATGGATGCGTCCTTCCGGGCCGAAGTCGAGCAACCTGTGTGTCAGGAAAGTGCGTTGTTGCTGCCGATTTTGTCCTGTTGTGATCAGGCCGTTGTGCTGGTTCTCCAGACTCGAAACCCGACCTGGGATTGTGCGGAACGTCACGCTCATCCATCTTCCGCTGCGCAAGGAGATGGACGTGGCGATCGCATCAATTGAAGGAACTCAAGAACTGCTTTTCCGGCTTCGGCGTGACGACACTGTATGTGAAGCATCTCGCGACGAACCAGGACAACGAGAAAAACCAGATCTATCTAGGCAAGGGTCTGGACGGCGTTCTGAACCTGTTTCCAGCAGAGATCGCCGAGCGTTCGGCCAGTGAAAGCACGGGCAAACGACGGTCAGCCGCCGGTGTGAGCAAGCTGGAGGCGACCGTCCGGCTCGCGTGGGTACGGGATGATGGCCAGTTGTATCCAGCGCCCAATACCCGGATTATCGACTATTTCCAGTATCCCGAGATCCGGATGTCCGGGTTTCTCAAGGGATGCGAGACGCCTCCTGACGCCTTGCGGCGCGAGCGTCAGGATCTCTACGGCAAACGCATCTTGGTGCTGGGCCTGTCGCCAGACGGTACCGTTGCCGGCAAGGTTCTGACCGAGCGCGACGATCCGCTGGTGGCGAGTTTCCCGGAGCTGCCTGAGCTGCCTGCGGCGAGGATCCTGCGCGTCCTCACAGTCGACGGCGCTCCCGGCGTCACGCCGCTCGACATGATCAGGACCGAGCTGACGGCCATTGTCGCTGCCGGCTGGCATCCCTCCATGATGGTGAAATCGGGCGGCGGCCGGCCGGTACCCTTTCCTGGCGCGCAGGGAGCGGGTTACACGCTGGAGGCACTTCTGGGTGTAAAGGCCAACGCCGACAAGGCACCGGACCGGCACGGCTATGAGGTCAAGTCGTTTGGCGGCTCACGCATCAGTCTGATGACACCGACACCGGATGGCGGCTATCAGGGAGAACACAGCTTCCGGAGCTTCATGGAAAGGTTTGGCCTGCCCGGCGTCTCCGGCGACGGCAGCCTCCGGTTTACCGGCCTTCACAAATGCGGGGTCACGAACCCGAAATCGGGCCTTGTCCTGCGCGTCCGGGGCTACGACCCCGATACGGACAGTTTCGCGGACGCCGGCGAAGTCAGCGTAGACCTGTCGCACGCTCAAACCGGAGAGATCGCAGCCTCATGGTCGCTTGCACGACTCGCCAATTGCTGGAACAGGAAGCACGCCTCGGCCCTCTACATCACCTACGAGAGGCGGGAATCCGCACGACCCGCCCATGACTTCGAGTATCGCTATGCAGCCCGGATGCTTGTTGGCGAAGATACCGATTTGTGGCGGTTGCTGAGAGCAATCCATCGCGGGCTCGTCTTCTATGACCCGGCCGATTCAATCTATCCTGATGGAAAGCCGAAGGTCCGCTCCCAATGGCGATGCAATGCAGCCACCCTCGCAGCAACGATGAAGATCCTCTACGCTGATACCTCTACCGTTCATCTTCAGGGGGCTGCCTCAAGCGCGCGAGATCTCAAGGTTCGACACGTTCCCCCAGAGCAAGGTGCGGCAGTGATCGATAACCTCATCGAGCGGCAGGCGAGTTTTAACCTCGGGGATGCGTACCTGGATGATGGCAAGTGAATATTTAGCTGACATGGTGGGAGACGGCGCGAGGCGTCAGCGCCAGCCACCGGCTCGTTGCATGACTGATGTTCCTGAGCGGGTGACATAGGGGAACCGTTGATGCTGGCACCGGGAAGATCATAAACACGCTGAACAGGCCAGGAGTGATACATGCCCGAGCTGGAGCACGGCATTCGCGCCTATCGCGACAGACACCGCGGCGTGATGATGAGCTGAGCATCTGAAGCGTTCCGGCTGATCACCCGCGACGAATATACCGGCCTTGCCACGCGGCCCGACGAGGATCGCAAAACGCTCATCGGCTTGTCGCGAAATTGCCGATCCAAGCTTGCGGTGGAGATGTCCAAGGGCACGCAGTTCCAGCTGTCCTTGGCTTTGCGTCTTGCCGGATACCAGGAGTTCGCGGCGACCCGGCCTTCCGTCCCCTTTATCCCTGACGACATCATGGAAACCTTCGACGAGCCTCGGCTCGCGGCCGACCTCGCAGCGTTCGTCAACGACTATCTGGGCGAGCTGATCCGTTCCGAGACCGATCAGCTGCATGAGATCGACGCGAGACTCGGCACGGTCGTGACGGACCATCACTAGTATCTGGCGCATTCAGATCTCGGCAGCGCAATAGCCGGCTGCCTTAAGGCTGTTCGCATCGACATGGCAAAGGGGAACGGTGACTATACGAGCATCAGGAAATCCTGAAGCAAAGGCTGTCTTTCCAACGCCGTGTTCCTAGGGGCTGGGCCTCCGCCAATAGTGCTCGCTTCGGGGATCAAAAATTTTCCTGTTCTTAGCTACTGACTCGGCGATTTCGCCTGGCACGCCCCCCAAGCAGACGGGCAATGTCATCAAGCGAAGACACCGCATCAATGTCCTCGCCCGAGATCTTTACCGCGGGTAGCCAGTCACCGTCACTCTGCCAATCTCTTTCCTTGCCGACAAGCTGTTGTACAGCCCGGGTGGCTGGCAACCCGTCTTTTCCATCGGTCGCTAGGACCGGATCGGCCTCGCTTTCCCACATCGATCCTGTATCCAGCCTAATTCCAAGCCCTTTACCAAGCAGCGTGCGCTCGTCATCGTCGAGATCCAGAGCCGCGAATGCGGCACCCGGTTCAACTTCGATCCCGAACAACCATGCAATGCGGGCTGCTGCTAATCCAGAACCGGGGGCCATCAGAACAAGCGTTGAACCATCGTGCCTCTTACCGATAAGCAGAATATCGCCTTCGCGTGCCATCGCGGTCACCGCGTTGCCGTAATAGTAGAGCCTGTACTCGGATCGCGTTGGATGCCGAGCCCGGGCATCGTACCAAGTGAGCATACCGGATTCAGCCAAGACACCGCCGTCGTCAGACATCCTGATAAAGTCTGTTGGTATTCTTTGCGGATGTTCCTTCCCGAACAGTCCGATCAGCGGCTTTGACCCGTTGAACTCGTGTTGGTTAGAGCGCGTGATGTCTGTCTCGACTGCGCTCAATCGCTTGAACACAGCACCATTGAACGACCGTGAGAGCACACCACCACCCGTCATTGGTGACTACGCAAAATTTCTGGCATGTCGGCGGGAAGTGGCGGCAACGACGATGCTTTCAGGCTGTCCCAGCACTCGTCCTTTTTGGCCCATTCCGATACCTGCCGGGCGCCGGCATCGTCCCTAAGGATATCATTCACCTTCACAGCCAGATTGCTGATGTAGCCGGAAAGCTGCGAGGACAGTCCCTGCTTCTGCCATATGGCATCCAGAGATAACCTGTTGCCGGCGATTTCAGATAATGCCGCAACTGTGTAGGCGGTGATGTTTGCTTGATACGCCGGAAATCCACCGACCCGAACAATCTTCTGGACCGTTCTAAACAGGATCGTCTGCGCGACTATGTGTTTGTAACGGATGATGTCAGGAATAACCGAGGTGACCGTGTCGTCATCCGACATGAAGCGATCAAAGCTCTTCTGGTTGCCGAGCGAGACGACCTGTGGTTTTCCGCCCCACGCCTGAACGTACTTCGCCAGATCGGTTTTTGTGATCTTTCTGCCGGGCGGAAGAGCTTCCTTGAGCTGTCGCAGCCTGGCAGGCGTTGTGCCCTCACGGGCAAGCATTACGTTGTAGCTTCCGGCTGCGCGCTCATAAAACCATCTGCTGGTGCCATCCGGGCAGTAGGTCGAGAGCGCGAGTTTCTCCAGTTCGACATGAAACGGCTTGTTTGCCGAAAGGTCCGAGACTTTGACCGCGTTCTGGCTGTTTGCATATCGGGAGATATCGCTGATTAGCAGTTCCTCGGCGTCAGGGTTGCGGGAATGCAGGACGATGACTTTTGCAGGCACGCGCACGCGACTGAGATCGATGTCAGGGTGCTTGCGCTTTGTGAAATAGATCGACGCAGTTGTCTGGCCGCCATTGACGATCTGCATGCCCTTCAGCCACGCTAGCCCCATCGAGCCATCAGCTGCGCGCGCAAAACTTGCCTCGTCCGAAATCAATACAATACCATTATTGTAAGCCATGAAACGTTCGGGTGAATCGCGCAGCGTATCCCGGATGCCCTTGTTGACCTTGCCGGTCTGACTGAGAAATGACCGAACGTTGGCTTCAAGCAGCCTGGCCCCGTAGCGCTCATACAGCAGCCGCAGAGTCGCCCCGGGAATGGCAGTAAGCGCGTAGTCATACTCCTCGGTTTCACCGGGAACATAGACACAGGGCAGGGGCGAGCCGCAAACCTCTTCGAAGCTGACGACAAGCTCGTCACGGGGTTTTCCTTCTGACCAGTGACGATGGAGACGCTCGATATCCATGACCTCGAGACGGACTGACTTCCCGGCGACATCCCGTGGCTTGAATACGCGCGTTTTTGCTTGGCGGTCCGTTAGAATGTAGACCCTGATCTGCTCAAGATCCTCGTAGCAATCCTTGATCGTAAGGCTGAACTCATAAGCGTCGTCGGAGGGATCAATCGCTGCCACGAGTTTTCCGTCAGCAGATTTTCCGAGAAACTTTAGGCATTGCTCTGCGGCGCGGACGACGTCCGCATCTGCTACGGGCTGTACGATATCGACTCCATCATAAAGCGTGACAAAGAGATCCACTTGATCAGCATCGTCAGAGACCGCATATCCGTTGAGCTTCAGCTTCGAACCGGAAACCGTGCGCTCGATATGCAGGACCCGGGGATCAAACGTCATTCCGCATTCCGCCATGTGCTGCAT
>NZ_JBFUHH010000015.1:0-58435 GCF_056402495.1 Microvirga sp. P4_A5
GGGTTACTGCTCGTGAACTGGAAAAACACAAGCGTGTCGAGAAGGTTCCGCCGAGATTTGCAGCGATCGCATCCGGCAGGCGCTCCGGGTCGGAGCACCTGCCGGCTTTTTCATCGCGAGTAAGACTCCGGGTCAGTTGCCTTCAGGCGCGATATTGGCCGCCTTGATCACGTCCGCCCAGGTCTGGATTTCCTTCGCGAGGTAGGGCTTGAAAGCCTCCGGATCGCGCACGTTCAGGGTGAAACCCAGCTTGGTGATCCGGTCCTTGACGTCGGGCTTGTTGAGGATCGTGACGATAGTGCCCGAAAGCTTGTCCAGGATCGGTTTTGGGGTGTTCACGGGCGCAAAGAACGCGGCCCAGGATTCAGCGTCCGCGTTGGTGATGCCCTGTTCCTGCAAGGTCGGCACGTCGGGCGCCCGCGGGTTGCGCTTCGGGCTCGCGATGCCGATGGCCCGCATCTGGCCGGCCTGGAACTGCGCGAGCACGCTCGGCAGCGTCGAGTTCGAAACGTCGATGCGGCCCGCCATCAACTCGGTCACCAGGGGAGCGGCGCCCCGGAACGGCACATGGGTCATCTTGGTGCCGGTGCGGGTCATGAAGAGTTCGGTTGCCAGATGCGAGCCGGAGCCCACGCCGGTGGACCCGTAATTGAGCTTGCCGGGATCGGCCTTTGCGAGGGCGATCAGCTCCTGCATGGACTTTGCCGGGAGGGAGTTGCTGACCACGAATACGTGCTCGAAGGCGCCGGCGCCGGCCAGGGGTGCAAAATCCTTGATGGCGTCGTAGCCGGGCTCCTTCAGCAGGAACATGTTGTTGCCGTGCGTCTGGTTGTTGCCGAACACGATCGTGTAGCCATCGGGCTCGGCCCGGGCCACCGACCGCGTGCCGACCGCGCCGGAAGCCCCCGCGAGGTTCTCCACGATGACGTTCTGGCCGAGGGTCTTGCCCATCTCTTCGGCGACGATGCGCGCGATCACGTCCGTCGGGCCGCCGGCCGGATAAGGCACCACCATCTTGATGATCCGCTCCGGAAAGGTCTGTGCCGAAACACCGGTGGCGAGAAGGGTGGCGCCTGCGAACAGGCCCAGCGCGAGGCGGCGGGTAATGGAAGAATTCATGGCTTCAGGCGTCTCCTCAAAAACCCGTTCCACACGGGCTGTTTTGCTTGCTTGGCCGGCTTGGGCGGACTAGAGCATGGTCCCGGAAAGCCTGACGGCTTTTCCGGCAAGGGCAGGCTCCCGCCGGTCGATCCCTCGGCGGCACGCGTCCGAGGAACGTCCAGGCAGAGGTGCTTCCGCTCCGCGCCGCCCTGATTCCTTATCTAACGCCCCGCTCGGAGGATTCCCATGGGCTTTTTGTCTGACGCCCTTTCCCGCATCAAGCCGTCTGCAACGATCGTCATCACGCAGAAAGCGCGGGATCTCAAAGCGCAAGGGCGGGATGTCATCAGCCTCTCCGTCGGGGAGCCCGACTTCGACACCCCCGATAACATCAAGGAAGCCGCCATCGCGGCCATCCGCCGCGGCGAAACCAAATACACCCCGGTCCCCGGCATCGTGCCCCTGCGCGAGGCGATCGCCCGCAAGTTCAAGCGCGAGAACGGCCTCGACTACAAGCCCTCGCAGGTCATCGTGGGGACCGGCGGCAAGCAGGTGATCTACAACGCGCTTCTCGCCACACTGAACCCCGGCGACGAGGTCATCATTCCCGCGCCCTACTGGGTCTCCTACCCGGAGATGGTGGTGCTCTGCGGCGGCACGCCGGTCTTCGTCGAGACCACCATGGAGCACAATTTCAAGCTCCAGCCCGGGCCGCTGGAACGCGCGATCACGCCCAAGACGAAGTGGATCATCCTCAACTCGCCGTCGAACCCGACGGGCGGCGCCTATACGCGCGACGAGATGAAGGCGATCACCGACGTGCTGATGCGCCATCCGCATGTGTGGGTCCTCACCGACGACATGTACGAGCATCTGACCTACGGCGATTTCGAATTCGTGACGCCCGCCCAGGTCGAGCCCCGTCTCTACGACCGCACGCTCACCATGAACGGCGTGTCCAAATCCTACGCCATGACGGGCTGGCGGATCGGCTACGCGGCCGGTCCCGAGGAATTGATCCGCGCCATGGATTTCGTCCAGGGCCAGCAGACCTCCGGCGCCTGCTCCATCGCCCAATGGGCGGCGGTCGAGGCGCTGAATGGTCCGCAGGATCACCTCAAGGTGTTCCGCAAGGCTTTCGAGGAGCGCCGCGACCTCGTCGTCTCGATGCTCAACCAGGCCAAGTACCTGAAATGCCCCATGCCCGAGGGCGCGTTCTACGTCTATCCGTCCTGCGCGGAGGCCATCGGCAAGACGGCTCCGTCGGGTAAGGTGATCGAGACCGACGAGGATTTCGTCTCCGAGCTTCTCGAGACCGAGGGCGTCGCGGCGGTCCACGGCTCGGCCTTCGGCCTCGGCCCGAACCTACGCATTTCGTACGCCACCTCTACGGAGGTTCTCGAAGACGCCTGCCACCGCATCCAGCGCTTCTGCGGCAGCTTGCGGTAGACGGCCCAATCCTTGTGGCCTCCGCACCAGACGGAGGCCACAACCCCGAAATTGCCCCGCCTGGGCATGGAACATCCGCCACCTCTCGGCGGTTAACGGCCAAGCTGTTCAAAGCTGGAGAGATCGCCATGTTCCGTGCCGTCGCCTCAATCGCCGTCCTGACCGCATTTGCCGCCCTTGGGGCAACCGACGCCTCCGCGCAAAGCCGAACCCGCGCCGGGGTGCTCACCTGTAACGTGGCGGGTGGTGTCGGGCTGATCCTCGGTTCGCAGAAAGCAACATCCTGCGTCTTCGCTCCCCGGCGTGGCCGCAGCGAGCGTTATACGGGCGTGATCCGCAAGTTCGGTCTCGACATCGGTGCCACCCAGCGCGGCGTCATCACATGGGCGGTGTTCTCGCAAGGGAGTCTGGCTCCGGGCTCGCTCGCCGGCAGCTATGTGGGCGCAAGCGCCGAGGCGACCGTCGGCGCGGGTCTCGGCGCCAACGTTCTGGTGGGCGGCAACAACCGCACCGTGGCACTCCAGCCGCTTTCGGTGAGCGGGCAGACGGGCCTGAACTTCGCGCTCGGCGTGGGCGACCTGGAACTCCGCCCCAGCCGCTGACCCCTCTCATTCGCATGACGTTCGCAACGGCCGGGCTCATCCCCGGCCGTTGCCGTTTCGGCGTAAGCGCTTGCCAACCAGCCGCGACAGGCAGAGCATTGGGGCCGACGCGACGGTGAAGAGCGCGCTTTTCTCGGGGCAGGAAAGGAGACTTTCATGGCCACCAACGGAAGAGAAGCCGGGGGCCCTCGGTGCATCGCCATCGTCGGCCCATTTCAGAGCGGAAAAACCAGCCTCCTCGAATCCATTCTCGAACGCACCGGAAGCATCGGACGCTCCGGCCGCGTCAGCAATGGCGATACGGTCGGCGATTCAAGCGCGGAAGCGCGCGCCCACCGCATGAGCATCGAGCCCAACGTGGCGAGCGCGACGTTCCTCGGCGAAACCATGACATTCGTCGATTGCCCCGGCTCCACGGAATTCATTCATGAGATGCGCAATGTGGCCCCGGTCTGCGACGCGGCCGTTGTGGTCTGCGAGGCGGATGAGCGCAAAATTCCCGCCCTCGAAGTCGTCCTGCGCGAACTCGAAGAAGCGGACATCCCGCGCTTTCTGTTCATCAACAAGGTCGACACCGCGTCGCGCCGGGTCCGCGAGACGCTGGCGCTCTTGCAGCGCGCGTCGCGCACGCCGCTTCTTCTGCGCCAGATCCCGATCTGGAAAGACGGGATCGCGGTCGGCTTCATCGATCTGGCGCTGGAGCGCGCCTTCATCTACCGCGAACATGCGCCAAGCGAGATCGTGGACATCCCCGAGGGTGAATCCTTGCGCGAGCGCGAGGCGCGTTTCGCCATGCTGGAGCGGCTCGCGGATTACGACGATGYGCTGATGGAAGATTTGATTTCCGAAATCGATCCGCCGCGCGATCGCATCTTCGACGACCTTGCGCGGGAGTTGAAGGACCAGCACGTCGTGCCGGTCTTCATCGGCGCGGCGGAACGCGGCAATGGCGTCACGCGGCTGTTGAAGGCGCTGCGGCACGAAGCGCCGACATTGTCCGAAACGCGCTCCCGCCTCGGTGTTGCGGAGGACGGCGCGCCGCTCGCGCAGATCGTCAAGACGCTGCATATGGGCCAGGGCGGCAAGATGTCCGTTGCCCGGGTTCTGCGCGGCGCGTTCCATGAGGGCGACGGCGTCGTGGGATCGCGGGGAGCCGAGACGCGGGTCGGGTCGCTGTTGGCGCTCACCGGCGCCGGAACCGCGCGCGTTCCCGAGGCGAATGCGGGCGAGGTCGTCGGTTTCGGGAGACTTGAAGGTCTCGCCACCGGCGATTGCTTCGCGGCCGGCAAGACGCGTCCTGAGGCCATCCTCTCGAATGCGCCGCCCGAACCCGTCTATGCGCTGTCGCTTCGCATCAAGGACCGCAAGGACGACGTGCGCTTGTCCGGCGCTCTTGCCAAGATCGCCGAGGAAGATCCCTCGCTGGTGATTGAAACCTCGCCGGAACTCGGCGAGATCCGCCTGCTCGGGCAGGGCGAGATGCATCTGCGGGTCGCCGTCGAACGGCTGCAATCGCGGTTCCAGGTCGGGGTCGAGACCGCCAGGCCCCGCATCGGCTATTGCGAGACGATCCGGGCTCCGGCCTCGGCGCGTGGCCGCCACCGCAAACAGACCGGAGGGCACGGGCAGTTCGGCGATGTGATGATCGAGATCAAGCCGCTGCCGCGAGGGGAGGGGTTTGCGTTCGTCGACCGGATCACCGGCGGCGTCGTTCCGCGCCAATACATCCCGTCGGTCGAGACCGGGGCGCGGGACGCGGTGAAAAGCGGTCCGCTGGGCTTTCCCGTCGTCGACCTGTCGGTCACCTTGACCGACGGCTCGTACCACACGGTCGATTCATCCGACGCAGCCTTCCAGGCCGCCGCGCGGCTCGCCCTCGCCGAAGCTCTGCCGAAGGCGAAGCCGGTGCTCCTCGAACCGGTGCTGGCGGTGGAGATCACCATTCCATCCGATGCGCTCTCGCGGGCGACCGGCCTTGTCACGTCGCGACGTGGGCAGATCCTCGGCTACGATTCCAGGCCGGGATGGTCCGGCTGGGACGTGATCAGCGCGACGATCCCGGAGGCTGAGATCGGCGACCTGATCGTGGAGCTGCGTTCGGCAACCTCGGGGGTGGGGACGTTTTCGACACGCTTCGACCATATGGCCGAACTCAGCGGCAAGCCTGCCGAGGCCGTGACACACAAGGCGCATTAGGAGGGCGCCTGCCGGGAAAGGCGCGGCCGGCGTCGCCGGTCGGCCGACCATCGACAAACCGTTTCGGACGCGCCAAGTTAAGCTTCAGAGGAGACATCATCTCCCGTCGCGAAAACCGCGTCCCCGCGGAGGAAAAGTCGATGAACGTCAGTGGTCCGGCAGAGATGCCAGGTTCGGAAGCCGCCAATGCTGCAGCCGCTTCGATCTCGCGGCCCTGGCTGAAATCCTATCCCGAGGCGATTCCGCCGAAGATCGACGAAGCCAGGATCGGAACCCTCGTCGATTTCTTCCGGCACGGGATCAGCGCCTATGCGGATCGCCCGGCGGTCGAAAGCTTCGGCAAGCGCATGACCTACCGGGAGCTCGGGCAAGAGGCCGCGAAGGTGACGTCGTGGTTGCAGAGCCGGGGCATCGGCAAGGGAGATCGCGTGGCCATCATGCTGCCGAACGTGATGGCTTATCCGGCCATCATGTACGGCGTCCTCAACGCGGGCGCGACGGTCGTCAACATCAATCCGCTCTATACGCCGCGCGAGTTGATCCAGCAGATGCGCGATTCCGGCGCGCGTCTTCTGTTCGTGCTGGAGAACTTCGCCACCACCGTGGAGGCGGCGGGCGCCGACATCAAGGTCGATCAAGTCGTCATCGTAAAGCCGGGCGATCTGCTGGGGCTGAAAGGTGCGATCATCAACCTCGTGTCCCGCTACGTGAAGAAGGCCGTGAAACCCTTCACGCTTCCCGGCTCCGTATCTCTGCACGAAGTGATGGCGAAAGGTGCGGGGACGCCCCCCAAACTGGTGCCAGTGTCGCCCGACGATATCGCGTTCCTGCAATATACCGGCGGCACGACCGGCGTGGCGAAGGGCGCGATGCTGCTCCATCGCAATGTCGCGGCGAATGTCATGCAATGCGAAGCCTGGATGGTGCCCTATTTCGGTGATCRCAGCGACCACGTGATGGTGACGGCGCTGCCGCTCTATCACATCTTCGGGCTCACGGCGTGCGCCTTGCTGATGCTCAAGATCGGCGGTTGCCAATTGCTCATCACCAATCCGCGCGACATTCCGGGATTCGTCAAAACATTGAAGACGCGACCGTTCACGCTGATGTCGGGCGTCAACACGCTCTACAACGCCCTGTCGCACGCGCCCGGCATCGAGGAGGTGGATTTTTCGCACCTCGTCTTCGCGATTTCGGGGGGCATGGCCACGCAGGCGGCGGTGGCGAAGAAGTGGCAGGAAGTCGCCGGTGTGCCCATCGTCGAAGGATATGGCCTGTCGGAGACATCCCCGGTCGTGTGCGTGAACCGACTCGACATCAAGGAGTTCACCGGAACCATCGGTTATCCGGTCCCCTCCACGGACATCGATGTCCGCGGGCCGACCGGCGCGGTTCTGCCATTTGGCGAGCGCGGGGAGCTGTGCGTGAAAGGTCCGCAGGTCATGGCGGGCTATTGGCAAAAGCCCGACGAGACCGCGAAGGTCACCACGCCCGATGGCTTTTTCCGGACCGGCGATGTGGCCGTCATCCTTCCGGACGGGCAGGTGAAGATCGTCGATCGAATGAAGGACATGATCCTGATTTCCGGTTTCAACGTCTATCCCAACGAGGTCGAGGACGTGATCGCGATGCATCCGGGCGTCATGGAGGCGGCGGTCATCGGTGTGCCGGACAACGATGGCGGTGAGACCGTGGCCGCATACGTGGTTCGCAAGGATCCCACCCTTACGGCGGACGCCCTTCGTGATTTCTGCCGCGAGAACCTCACCGGCTACAAGGTGCCGAAGCGGATCGAGTTTCGCGACGCATTGCCGAAGACGAATGTCGGCAAGGTGTTGCGGCGCGTGCTCAAGGACGAGGTCACGAGACACGCCTGAGACTGCGCGCAGGGGCGCTCGACAATCCACGCTCCCGACAAGGCAAAAAAAAGCCGGGCACGAGGCCCGGCAAAGTAGAGGTCCGACAAAAAGTCAAAACCTTCCAGAGGGAACGGCCGAACACGGGATCACCGGGAGGAAGAAAGTGATGCCGTGCTGAATTCGACCAAGGCTGATATCGGCCGCATCGTGCCCGTTTGCAAGGCAAAGTGCATCATGAAGGGGCTGCGTTAAGCGCATGGCTCACGCGGTGACCCGCCACAATACGGACATCTTGCGAAGCTTGGCTGTTGGCATGCTGCGCTAAAAGGTCCAGCGTTGCGCCTTCGTGATGAGAAAATCGCGAAATGCCTGCACGCGCGCCACCGAGCGCATTTCCTCGGCATAGACCAGATAGCTGTCGAGCGTCGGCATCTCAACGTCGCGCAGGATCTGCGTGAGATCAGGATTGCCGACGACCGCGTAATCCGGCAGCACCGCGATGCCCGCGCCCGTTTCGACGGCGAGTTTCAGCGCCGTGATGTTGTTGACCATGTAATGGTATTGGCGCGGTTCCTGACCTTCGCGCCCGGCGGTCGACAGCCAGTGCACGGCCAGCAGGTACGACGGCTCCTGTCCGCCGAACGACACGATGCGATGCTTGTCGAGATCCGCGATCGTGGTGGGCTCGCCGAACCGCTTGAGATAATCGTTCGACGCATAGACGTGGAAGTGGATCGTGAAGAGGCGACGCTGGATGAGATCGGGCTGGGCCGGGCGACGCAGGCGGATCGCCACGTCGGCCTCGCGCATGGCGAGATCGAGTTCCTCGTTGTTGAGGATGAGCTCCACGCGGACGTCGGGATAGAGATCGAGAAACTCTCCGATCCGCTGCGCCAGCCAGATCGAGCCGAGGCCGACCGTGGTGGTAACCTTCAGCGTGCCCGAAGGGCGCTCGCTGGTATCGACCAGCCGCGCCTTGGTGGTTTCGAGCCGCATCCGCATATCGCGCGCCGCGCGGAACAGAAGGTCGCCCTGCTCGGTGAGAATCAGCCCGCGGGCGTGACGGTGGAAGAGGGGCGCGCGCAACTCGCGTTCGAGGGCGCTGATCTGGCGGCTCACGGCGGACTGGCTCAATCCCAGATCCTCACCGGCGCGCGTGAAGCTGCCTGCCTCCGCGACGGTGTAGAAAATCCGGACCTTGTCCCAATCCACGACGTGTTCCTCGTATCCAGCGCACGCGTGGCCGGTCTTGGCCTTTGGAGCGGTTGTCGTTCGGGCCGTTCAAGGCCCGGACACTTAAATCTATGTCCTGCGAGTGCCCGACGGACACAATAGGAATTCTGCCCAGTCGTAAACGAAATTTCAGCGGGCGCCAGAGCGCGGCCTCACTCGGCGGCCTGTCGGGTCAGCTCAATCGCCTGCAGATAGCGCTCGGCCTCCAAAGCCGCCATGCAGCCGAGGCCGGCCGCCGTCACCGCCTGGCGGAACACGTCGTCCGCGACATCGCCCGCGGCGAACACGCCCGGAATGTTGGTGGCGGTCGAGCCCGGCTGGGTCTGCAAATAACCGCCCGGCTTCATATCGAGCTGCCCGACGAAGAGTTCGGTGGAGGGTTTGTGGCCGATGGCGACGAAAACCCCGTCGGTGCGCAATTCGGAGACCTGTCCGGTGACGATGTTCTTCAGCCTCACGTGGTCGACCGACAGGGGCGCCTCGGTGCCGCCGATTTCCTCGACGGCCGAATTCCACACCACCTCGATATTGGGATGCTTGAACAACCGATCCTGCAGGATTCGTTCGGCCCGGAACGAATCGCGCCGGTGGACCACCACGACTTTCGACGCGAGATTGGCGAGATAGAGAGCCTCCTCGACCGCCGTATTGCCGCCGCCCACCACCACCACTTCCTTGCCGCGGAAGAAGAACCCGTCACAAGTCGCACAGGCCGAGACGCCGAAGCCCTGGAACCTCGCCTCGGACGGCAGGCCGAGCCATTTGGCCTGCGCCCCGGTGGCTATGACGAGCGAATCGCACGAGAAGGTAGCACCGGAATCGGCCTCCAGGCGGAAAGGGGCCTTGCTCAGGTCCGCCTTGACGATGTGATCCGAGATCATCTTCGTGCCCACATGCTCGGCCTGCATGCGCATCTGTTCCATCAGCCACGGGCCCTGGATGACATCGGCGAAACCCGGATAGTTCTCCACATCCGTGGTGATCATCAGCTGGCCGCCCGGCTGGAAACCGGAAATGAGCAGCGGCTCGAGCATGGCGCGGGCCGCGTAGATCGCCGCGGTATATCCCGCCGGGCCGGAGCCGATGATGATGAGTTTGGCGTGAGTGTGGGCCATCAAAGTCTCTCCGGTCCATCGGGCGCGGCGGCAAGTCCGAGGGCGCGGCGATGGGAGGCCACGCCTTGGGCGATGGCGCTGGCGATGTCAAAGGTTGAATTTAGGGGCTTGTAGGGGTTTCCTTCAAGCTGACCCCCGAAGCCATGCACAATTCCCTCGGATTTCAGGACGCCAATATAGGCGTCGAGCTTGGGATGGCCGCCCTGGGGCTCGAAAACCAGCACCGGAACGCCGGTCGCGGCGGCCTCACCGATCATGTTGAAGGAATCCGCCGTGACGACGACATAATCCGCCAGCGCCAGCATGGACAAATAGGGGTTGGTGCCGTCGCCGTTCCAGAAGAAGCCTCCGTGGTCCACCGCCAGGGCGATCATGCGCCGGCGCAGGGCCTCGGGCGTGCGGCGCGAGGCGGTCATCATCAGGCCGGCACCGCTTTGCGCCAGAGCGCCGAGCTGATCGGCAAGGCGCGCCACGTCCGCGTCGGTGAAACGATGGTGGCGGCTGTCGCCGCCGACCAGCACCGCGACGCGGGGATGCGGCAGCGGGGCGAGGCGCATGTCCGGCGCGGCGCGGGCCTCCCTCAGACGCTCCGGCGAGATTCGGTGCGGCGGGGTCAGGGTGGTGAGGACGTTCGAACCCCGGATGCGATCGTAGCTGGGAGCCCAGATGAAATCCGCGGCCCCGGGGCCGGTACGCGGGTCCTTCAGGAACACCGTGTAGGTGCGCCCGCCCGAAGCATGCTTGACGTAGCGCAGATAGGGCACCGCACGGCGGCCGGATGCGATGGCGATATCGGGGAAGGGCGGCGCGAGCGGCGAGTTATGGGCGCCCGGTCGCTCGCGCGGGTCGATCGGCCCGAAAGGCATGAACCAGCTGAAGGGGGGTCGGGGACGCACGCGACGGATCTCGGGATCGAGACCGAGCGCCTCGGCGACGCTGAGGGCCTGCAGCTCGTCCCCGGCCTTGCCGTCGGTCAACACCCAGGCCGTCAAGGAAGCCGGGAGGGTCACCAAAGCGCGCCTGCGCAAGAATCGATCACGGTGCCTGTGGAGTTCATGTGGTTCGTTGCGATGGCCGGGCCGGGACTGCTTGTGTCCTCCGTCTACACCGTCTACTCACCCGAGACGAGCTTTTCTCGGGAAGATCACGTGCGCGGACGCCTCGATTCCATCGACTGGGCCATCCTGAAAGAACTGCAGGCCGACGGCAGCATCACCAATGTGGAGCTGGCGCGGCGTGTCGGCCTTTCGGCTCCCCCCTGCCTGCGCCGGGTGCGGGCGCTCGAGAGTTCGGGCGTGATCAAGGCTTATCGGGCCATGCTCGACCCGAAGGCCCTCGGCTTCGAGATCGTCTGCTTCGCGATGGTGCAGCTGGCGGTCCAGGGGCAGGCCGAACTCAAGGCCTTCGAGGATCACATCACCGAATGGCGGGTGGTGCGGGAGTGCTGGAAGCTTTCGGGAGACATCGACTTCATCCTGAAATGCGTCGCTCCCAATCTGGGAGCCTTTCAGGGCTTCGTGTCAGACCTGACGTCGCTGCCGAATGTCCGCAACGTGCGGACGGCCTTGGCCCTCGACCAGATCAAGGACGAACCGCTGATCCCGATCGAGGATTCGGTCGAAATCAGCTGATGAGTCGGCGGCGGAGCCACCGGACGTAATGCCGCGAGACCGTCACGGCACGCCCCTGTTCGTTGGGCGTCAGGATGCTGGTGCGCACGTCCAGAACGGCGAGCTGGGGGAAGGACGCCAGGATTTCGCCGCGCCGTCCGACCGCCAGCGCTTCGCCCTCCACCGAATCGGTGCCGCCTCCGCCTGCACCTCCGCCCCACCAACGCTCGCCGCCGCCATCCGGGAAGGCCGTCAGATTGACGGCGGTCACGCGAACCACGAGGCGCGGACCGCGAGGATCGACCCGATCCGCGAACGAGCGCCGCAACTCGTCGAGGGTCGCGGCGGCCACGAGGTCGGCGAAGGGCCCAAGGCCCTTCGCCTTCAGGACGCTCACATCCACCGCGAAGGAGGAGAAATATTGGGGGAAGCCCTGCGCCGGAGCGGGCTGAGGCGCCAGGACGACGGCGCCGGCCAAACCGGCCAGGAAGGTCCGACGCGAGAGACTGGACATGATCCGCACCCTCATTTGCCGCCCCCTCCTGCCGACATCGGTCAGCCGAACGTAACGCCCACCACCTCGTAGGATTTTCCGCCGCCGGGCGTGGTGACCTCGACCGTATCGCCCACCGTCTTGCCCATGAGGGCACGCGCAATGGGGGACGAGATCGAGACGCGGCCGGAGCGCACGTCCGCCTCCGGATCGCCGACGATCTGGTAGGTTTTCTCTTCCTCGGTGTCCTCGTCCACGAGACGGACGACGGCCCCGAACTTGATTCGGTCGCCCGAGAGCTTCGACACGTCGATGACCTCTGCGCGGGAGATCAGGCTTTCGAGCTCGAGCACCCGGCCCTCGTTGAGGGACTGCGCCTCCTTGGCAGCGTGATACTCGGCATTTTCCGACAGGTCGCCCAGTGCCCGGGCTTCCGAAATCGCCTGAATGATCCGCGGGCGGTCAACCTGCTGGCGCTGCTTGAGTTCTTCTTCCAGCGCAGCATGACCCTTGATTGTCAGCGGAACCTTTTCCATCGTTCGTCTCGTTCAAAAAGAGGTACGAGGCCGCCGTTTCCGACGCCCTCGCTGATCAACGAAAACTTCTCTGAAGCTTCGCAGTTCCTGTAGAGGCTCACGCCTCAGGCGAAATAGTCCTGAAGCGGTCGAACCTCGAGATCGCCGCCGAGATAGGCTTTGATCCCCTCGGCCGCCGCGATCGACCCTGCAAGAGTGGTATAGTAGGGCACCTTATGCAAGAGGGCGGCCTGGCGCAGGGAGCGGGAATCCGACAGGGCGCCGGCCCCCTCCGTGGTGTTGAAGACAAGCTGGATATCGCCGTTCTTGATGGCGTCCACCACGTGGGGCCGGCCTTCCAGCACCTTGTTGATGCGCGTCGCCTTGACGCCGTTCTCCACCAGAAACTTCTGGGTGCCGCTGGTGGCGACGATCCGGAAGCCGCTCTCCTCCAGCGCCCGGATGGTCGGCAGGATGCGGGCCTTGTCGCTGTCGCGCACGGACACGAAGACGGCCCCCGTCTTCGGCACATGGGTGCCGGAGCCGAGCTGGCTCTTGGCAAAGGCAACGCCGAAGCTGCGATCGAGGCCGATGACCTCGCCGGTCGAGCGCATTTCGGGTCCGAGCAGCACATCGACGCCAGGGAACCGGGCGAAGGGGAACACCGCTTCCTTGACGCCGATATGGTCGAGCTCCTTGGCCACGAGCCCGAAATGGGCGAGGCTTTCGCCCGCCATGATGCGGGCGGCGATCTTGGCGATGGGCTCGCCGATCACTTTCGCCACGAAGGGGATCGTGCGGGAGGCGCGGGGGTTCACCTCGAGGACGTAGATGTCGCCGTTCTTGATGGCGTATTGGACGTTCATCAGCCCTCCGACATCGAGGGCCAGCGCCAGCGCCTTCGTCTGGCGCTCCAGTTCGGCCAAAATCTCGGGCGACAGGGAGCGGGGCGGCAGCGAGCAGGCGGAATCGCCCGAATGGATGCCCGCCTCCTCGATATGCTCCATGATGCCGGCGACGAACACGTCCTTGCCGTCGCTGAGGCAATCCACGTCCACCTCGATCGCGTCCGATAGGTAACGGTCGAACAGCAGGGGGTTCTTGCCGAGCACCGTGTTGATCTGGCCGGTCTTGTCGTTCGGATAGCGCGCCTTCACGTCCGAGGGGATCAGGCTCGGCAGGGTGCCCAGCAGGTAATCCTCGAACTGGACCTCGTCGCGGATGATCGCCATGGCCCGGCCACCGAGCACGTAGGACGGCCGCACCACGAAGGGCAGGCCGAGTTCGGCGGCGATGAGGCGGCTCTGCTCGACCGAATAGGCGATACCGTTCTTGGGCTGCTTCAGGTGCAGCTTGTCGAGAAGGCGCTTGAACCGATCCCGGTCCTCCGCGAGGTCGATGGCGTCCGGCGAGGTGCCGAGGATCGGAACGTTGTTTTCCTCCAGGGCCCGCGCGAGCTTCAGCGGCGTCTGGCCGCCGAACTGCACGATGACGCCGTGCAGGGTCCCCCGCGAGCGTTCGGTCTCGATGATCTCCAGCACATCCTCTTCGGTCAGCGGCTCGAAATAGAGCCGGTCCGAGGTGTCGTAATCGGTCGAGACGGTCTCGGGATTGCAATTGATCATAATGGTCTCGTAGCCCGCGTCCTTGAGCGCGAAGCAGGCGTGGCAGCAGCAATAGTCGAACTCGATACCCTGGCCGATCCGGTTCGGGCCGCCGCCGAGAATGATGACCTTCTTGGCATCGGTGGGCCGCGCCTCGTCGGCAGGCACGCCCGCGAAGGGCGCAACATAGGTCGAGTACATGTAGGCGGTCGGCGACGCGAATTCGGCCGCGCAAGTGTCGATGCGCTTGTAGACCGGGCGCACCGCCAGCGAGCGGCGCAGATTGCGCACTTCGAGCTCAGTCGAGCCGGTCAGGACCGCGAGCCGCGCATCAGAGAACCCCATGGATTTGAGGTGGCGGAACGCGCCCGGCGTCCGGGGCAGGCCGTGCGCCTTTACCTTGGCTTCTAGATCGACGATTGCCTGCAATTGCTCGAGGAACCAGCGATCGATCTTGCAGCTGTCGTAAACCTCGTCATGGCTGACGCCGAGGCGCAGCGCCTGCGCGACCTTCAAAAGCCGGTCCGGCGTCGGGGTGCCGAGCGCCGCCTTGATGGCGTTGCGGTCGTCGCCCTTGCCGAGGCCCTCGATCTCGATCTCGTCGAGTCCCTGGAGCCCCGTCTCCAACGAGCGCAAGGCCTTCTGCAGCGATTCCGGCAGGGTCCGGCCGATCGCCATGGCCTCGCCGACGGATTTCATCGCCGTGGTGAGGGTCGGCTCGGCGCCGGGGAACTTCTCGAAGGCGAAGCGCGGGATCTTCGTCACCACGTAGTCGATGGTCGGCTCGAAGGAGGCCGGCGTCGCGCCCCCGGTGATGTCGTTGGCGATCTCGTCCATGGTGTAGCCGACGGCGAGCTTCGCCGCGACCTTGGCGATGGGAAAGCCCGTGGCCTTGGAAGCGAGCGCGGAAGACCGCGACACGCGCGGGTTCATCTCGATGACGATCATGCGGCCGTTCTCGGGGTTCACGGCGAATTGCACGTTCGATCCGCCGGTCTCGACGCCGATCTCGCGAAGCACCGCGAGCGAGGCGTCGCGCATGATCTGGTATTCCTTGTCGGTCAGCGTCAGCGCCGGCGCGACGGTGATGGAATCGCCCGTATGGACGCCCATCGGATCGATGTTCTCGATGGAGCAGACGATGATGCAGTTATCCGCCTTGTCGCGGACGACCTCCATCTCGTATTCCTTCCAGCCGAGCACGCTCTCCTCGATCAGCACCTCGTTGGTGGGCGAGGCGTCGAGGCCCCGCTCGACGATGTCGAGAAATTCCTCGCGGTTATACGCAATGCCGCCGCCGGTGCCGCCCATGGTGAAGGACGGGCGCAGGATGGCGGGCAGGCCCACTTCGGAGAGCGCCAGCAGGGCCTCGCCCATGGCGTGCTCCTGATAACGCTTGCGGCGCTCGTTCTCGGCGGCGTTCCATTTGAGCTCGTAGCTGGCGATGATCCGCTTCTTGTCGCCCGGATGCATGTCGAGGGATTCGAGCCGCGCCAGTTCGGCCAGATACGCGTCCCGGTCGGCCTTCTTCAGCGCCGAGGCGTTGGCGAGGCGGGATTTCGGGGTGTCGAGGCCGATCTTGGTCATGGCCTCGCGGAAAAGCTGGCGGTCCTCGGCCTTGTCGATGGCCTCAGCGGTCGCGCCGATCATCTCGACGTTGTACTTGTCGAGAATGCCCATCTTCTTCAGCGACAGGGCGCAATTCAGCGCCGTCTGGCCGCCCATGGTCGGCAGCAGGGCGTCGGGACGTTCCTTCTCGATGATCTTGGCCACGATCTCGGGCGTGATCGGCTCCACATAGGTGGCGTCGGCGAGATCGGGGTCGGTCATGATCGTCGCCGGGTTGGAATTAACCAGGACGATTCGGTATCCCTCTTCCTTCAGGGCTTTCACCGCCTGCGTGCCCGAATAATCGAACTCGCACGCCTGCCCGATGATGATCGGGCCCGCGCCGATGATGAGAATGGAGGAGATGTCGGTCCGTTTCGGCATTGGGCACCCGTATCCAGCCGCGCGACCGCATGATGCGGCGCTTCTTACGCGCAGCCGGGATGTTGTCAGATTGAAGGTTGAGTGAGGCTCTTACACGGGCTTACCCCGCAAAGGAAGGGCCAAGGCGCAGCTTCTCCCGCTCGAATGGGCTTCACCCCCGGGGGCGGACGGGATATCGAGAGCCGTGAGCCACTTGCCATCCCCGCGAAACCTTGCCCGCCAGTTCGCCGCCTTCTTCGGCGTCGGAATCGCCGCGGCGATCGTTCATTACGGCGTGTTGATCGCCCTCGTGGAGGGGATTGCCGCCGAACCGGTGCCCGCGACCCTCATTGGCTATATCGCGGGCGGGCTCGTCTCCTACGCATTGAACCGACGCCACACCTATGAGAGCACCCGCCCGCACCGGGAGGCGACTTGGCGCTTTGCCGTGGTGGCGTTCGTGGGCTTCCTGCTGACCTGGGGCTTCATGCACGCCTTCGTCGAGTGGCTGGGCGCGCCCTACCTGCCCGCGCAGATGGTGACGACCGGGATCGTGATGCTGTGGAGTTTCATCGCCCACAAGGCATGGACGTTTGCGTGAGCAGCCGTCATTCCGGGCCGCGTAGCGGTGCCCGGAATCCGGGCGCGCTGACGCCGCCAAATGAGCAGAGTCGGTCGGCACTCGTCTTGATCCTCGGCGTTTATGGGTTCCGGGCTCGCTTCGCGACCCGGAATGACGGCTAGTCTCAGCCTGCCTTCGGTTCGAGCGGTCTCGCCACGAACGTCATCCGCGCCTGGTTGTGCCCCAGATTGCGGGCCGACCGCTCCGCTGAAAATCCTGCCTCGTCGAGGATCTCCAGCAGTTCGCCTTCGCCGTATTGCGCCAATCCGATCTCGTCCCGGATCTTGCGGTAATCCGAGAACGCGGTCCGTCCCAAGCCGAGGAGGGCGGATTTCAGGAACCCGCCCTGCCAGGCGAAGGACAGCAGCGCCTTGGCGTCCACGAGAGGGCTGAGGCCGGGCGGCAGCACGTCGGCGAGGACGAGCCTTCCGTCGCTCTTGAGCTTGCTCTTCCAGAGCCTCAAAAGCCCGCGCAGCTCTTCGAGCGACAGGTATTGCAGCAACGAATTCACCACGATCAGGTCGAGGGACCAGTCCGCGATGGTGGAGACTTCATCGGGGGAGAAGATCGTGACTTTCGCATTGGCCTCGAGGCGCTCACGCAGCCTGTCGCGCACCAGAAGGGCGGCATCGCTGAGGTAGAGATGGCCGCATTGCGCGGCGATCCGGTCGGCGAACAGGGCCTCGCCGCTGCCGTAATCGAGCACGCGGGCGTCCCGTGACGGGATCAGCCCGATAATGTCGTTCGCCACCAGTCGGTAATGGAGGAGCTTGTGCCGCTCTCCCGAATAGATCGGGGTGTCCTGATTCCAGTAGTCGCGCCAGTTCATGTATCCCCTGCCGTCCGATGAACGCGCGCACCCTGCCGCAGAGTCTCGCCGTCTCAAAGGGGATTTTTATCAGCCAGCCGCGCGCCGCGCCGCTCAAAGCCCGAGAAAATAGGCAGCGACCGCCCGATCGATCGAGAGATAGAACAGGATGAAGGCGACGAGCGCCGCGACTCCGAATTCGGCTGCCTGATTTTTCAGGATCTGGAATTGACGCAGGGCATTCTGGCCGAAAACGCTCAGGAGCCAGGCTGCCGCCAGCACGGTGGGGAAGACGAACAGGAACGACCATGTGCTCTCGACCTGCCCGGAATAGCCCGGATCGAGCAGCGGCCGAATATTGCGAACCCACGGAGCGTAGAACGAGGCCCAGAAGGACGTTACCCAAGCCAGCGCGACCGCGATACCGAGATGAAAGGTGAAAAGGCCGTGGAATTTGCTGAATTGCCCAGCGTCGTCATTAATCGTCATGTGAAAAAAGCCCCAGGACAGTCCGGATCGTCCCCTTTTATGGTTAACGACCGGTTACCGTGATTTGGGGTTCTGGCGCAATTGGCGCGTTGTCGCGCCTCGTTTGGGGAGGTCAGGCGTTTCGGCCGGCCTTGTCGTCTTCCATGAGCTTCACGAAGCGGCCGAACAGGTAATGACTGTCCTGCGGGCCAGGGGATGCTTCCGGGTGGTATTGCACCGAGAAGGCCGGGCGGTCGGTTAGCGCGATGCCGCAATTGGACCCGTCGAACAGCGACGTATGGGTCTCGACGGCGTTCGGCGGCAGGGTGGCGGAATCGACCGCGAAGCCATGGTTCATGGACGTGATCTCGACCTTGCCGGTCGTCTTGTCCTTCACCGGGTGGTTCGCGCCGTGATGGCCCTGATGCATCTTCATGGTCTTGGCGCCGACCGCGAGGCTCAGCATCTGATGCCCGAGGCAGATGCCGAAGGTGGGGATCTTCTTCTCCAGGACCTTGCGGATCACCGGGACGGCATATTCGCCAGTCGCCGCCGGGTCGCCGGGGCCGTTCGAGAGAAAGACGCCGTCGGGCTTCAGCGCAAGGATGTCCTCCGCCGAGGCCGTCGCGGGAACCACGGTCACGTCGCAGCCAGCCTCCGTCAGCAGGCGCAGGATGTTGCGCTTGACCCCGTAATCGATGGCGACCACGTGGTGTTTCAACTCGCCGGGCGCGCGATAGCCCTCGCCGAGCTTCCAGGTGCCCTCATGCCAGTCGAACCGCTGGGCGCTGGTGACCAGCGGGACCAGGTCGAGACCGTCCATGGAAACGGCCTTGACCGCACGGGCTTTCAGCGCCTCGATATCGAACCTGCCCTCGGGATCGTGAGCGATGATGGCGTTCGGCATTCCCTTGTCGCGGATCAAGGCGGTGAGCGCGCGGGTATCGATCCCGGTCAGGCCGATGATGCCCCGGGCCTTCAGYCAGGCATCGAGGTCCCGGGAGGCGCGCCAGCTCGACGGCTCGGTGACGGCGGCGCCCAGGATGGTGCCCCGCACGCCGGACGAAGCGGCAGCGTTGATGCTTTCGGTGTCTTCCTCGTTGGTGCCCACGTTGCCGATATGGGGGAAGGTGAAGGTGATGATCTGGCCCGCATAGGACGGATCGGTCAGGATTTCCTGATACCCCGTCATGGCGGTGTTGAAGCAGACTTCGCCGGTCGCCTCGCCGGTGGCCCCGATCCCGAACCCTTCGAGAACGGTTCCGTCCTGCAGCACGAGGAGGGCGGTTGCGCGCGGCTCCGACCAGCCATCCGAGGAGGTCCCGGCGGCGTGTTTATCTTGCAGCATCGTCATGATCTCTTTAAGTCCCAGGCCAACGGGCCGCGCTTGAGCAGGCCACGATAGGCCGCCTTTGAACTATCGCTGTGACTTAAGGTGCCGCTCGCGCCACGTCAACGCTCGAAGGCCATACGACACAAGAGGAGAAGCGCCATGCGCGAACGTTTCACGACGGAAATGAAAGAGGCCATGAAGGCCGGCGACAAGCGCAAGCTCGGCACCGTGCGGCTGATCCAGTCGGCACTGAAAGACAAGGATATCGAGGCGCGCGGGCTAGGCAAGGGGCCGATCTCCGAGGAAGAGATCCTGGGCCTGCTCCAGAAGATGATCAAGCAGCGCCAGGAATCCATCACCATGTACGAGCAGGGCAACCGTCCCGAGCTCGCTCAAGCGGAAAAGGAAGAAGCCGACGTGATCGCCTCCTTCCTCCCCAAGCAGATGGACGAGGCCGAGACGAAAGCCGCCATCGCGGCTGCGATCACCGAGACCGGCGCCGCCTCCATGAAGGACATGGGCAAGGTCGTGGGCCTGCTCCGCGGCAAGTATGCCGGCCGGATGGATTTCGGGAAGGCGAGCGGGCTGGTGAAGGAGCTGCTGCCGAAGGGGTGAGGTCCGAGTTTCTGCGACTCGATCTTCGCGCTACACTTTTTTCTGCCGCCCGGAGGTCCAGTCTCGTTGCGCTACCCGCCCCAGATCCTCGAGGAAATACGCGCCCGCCTGCCGGCATCGGCGGTGGTGGGGAAGCGTGTGCGCCTGAAGAAGGCCGGGCGGGAATGGCGGGGGCTGTCGCCCTTCAACGCCGAGAAGACGCCGTCCTTCTACGTCAACGACCAGAAGCAGTTCTACCATTGCTTCTCGTCGGGCAAGCACGGCGACATCTTCTCGTTCGTGATGGAAACGGAGGGGCTGTCCTTTCCCGAGGCGGTCGAGCGGCTGGCGGCGGAGGCCGGTGTCGCGCTGCCGAAGATGACGCGGGAGGACCAGGAGCAGGAAGTCCGGCGCAACAGCCTCTACGATGTGATGGACCTCGCGACGGAGTTCTTCGAGGCGTCGCTGAAGGRCCGGTTCGGGCTGAAGGCGAGGGATTATCTCGCCGGACGGGGATTGAGCCCCGAGACACAAGGGCGATTCCGCATCGGTTATGCGCCCCCGGACCGTTATTCCCTGCGCGACCATCTGGCGTCCAAGGGTGTTTCCACCGCGATGATGGAGGAGGCGGGCCTGCTGGTGACGGCGGAGGACGTGAAGGTCCCCTACGATCGCTTCCGCGACCGCATCATGTTCCCGATCTCCGACGTCCGCGGCCGGATCGTGGCCTTCGGGGGCCGGGCGATGAGCGCCGATGCGCCGGCGAAATATCTGAACTCGCCCGACACGCCGCTCTTCAACAAGGGCCGCCTGCTCTACAATTATCATCAGGCGCGAAAACCCGCCCATGACCGCGGAACGGTCATCGCCGTCGAAGGCTATGTGGACGTGATCTCCTTGAGCGTCGCGGGTTTCCCCAACGCCGTGGCGCCGCTGGGGACGGCCTTGACCGAGGACCAGCTTGCCCTGCTGTTTCGCCTGAGCGACGAGCCCACCTTATGCTTCGACGGCGACAAGGCAGGCCGACGGGCGGCATTCCGGGCCGTCGACACCGCCTTGCCCAATCTGGTGGCGGGAAAGTCCCTGCGCTTCGCGCTCCTGCCGGAAGGGCAGGACCCCGATGATCTGGCCCGCGAGGGTGGCGCGGCGGCAGTCGAGCGGGTCTTGGCGAGCGCGCGGCCGCTGGTCGACATCCTCTGGGCGCGGGAGATCGAAGTCGGTCCGCTGGACACGCCCGAACGCAGGGCAGGGCTTGAACGGCGCCTGCGCGAATCACTTGCACTGATTCGCGACGAGACCCTGCGGCGGTACTATCGGGAAGACATCGAGAGCCGGATTTCTGGGCTGAATCCCGATTCCCGCCAGAATCGTTTCCAACGGCAGCCCGGAAACCCCCGATGGGATCGGCGGGGGCCGCAACCGACGACTCCCAATGCCCGCCTGAGCGTGTCCCCGCTGCTGGCGCAAAGCACCCTGTTCATGGGCGGGACCGCCGAGAGCCCCCGCGAAGCGGTCATCCTGTGCGTGTTCCTGGCCCACCCGGAATTGCTGCAGAATCATGCCGAAACCCTTGCGGAGATTGAACTTGAGGGAAAAGCCGCGCAGGCGTTTCGGCGCTTTCTTTTGGACGGGGCGGCGAGCGGCGAACCGGTTGATTCGAGCGTCATGCAGCACCGGCTCGAACGCGCCGGCCTGACCCAGGCGGCCGAGAAGCTGACGGCCCAGGTGCGCCCCGGCGACCGCTGGATGCTGGATATCCATGCGGATTCCTTGCGGCTTGAGGACGCATTGCGGCAGGCCATCACCTTGCATCGCCGCGCACGCACGTTACATAGCGAGCTTCGGGCTGCTGAACGCGCGCTCGCCGAAGAGGACAACGAGGCCAATCTCGCCTGGCTGCGAGAGGTCCAAAATCAACTGTCCTCGGTTGAGGGTGCTGAGGCCGACTCGGACAACGGCGTTGTCCACCGCGATCACTGACGACCCGGGGTCGGCGGCGCGGGAGGTCGGTGCGATGCGGGTCGAGCGGGTTGTTTAACGGTTAGTCAAGCGACTCACTGTTTAGGTTTTGAATGGATTTCGGGTGGTGAGGCCTTGGCGCTTCGCCGCCCATTCGCGCATCACGGTTTCAATCAGGGAGCCGCTGGAGCGCCGGAGTTGGGCAAAGCATGGCGACGAAGGCAACCGAACGGGACGAAGGCGAGACAGCGGCTCCGGAGCAACAGAGCGACGGGCCTCTTCTGGACCTGAGCGATGCCGCCGTAAAACGGATGATCAAGCTCGCGAAAAAGCGCGGGTACGTGACCTATGACGAGCTGAACGAGGTCCTGCCTTCCGAGGAATTCTCCTCCGAGCAGATCGAGGACGTGCTCGGCCAGCTGTCCGAAATGGGCATCAACGTGGTCGAATCCGAAGAGGCGGAAGAGGGCGAGAAGCCCGAGGCCGAAGAGGAGGAAGCCGAAGGCGGCGACCTCGTCGAGACCTCGCAGGCGCGCGCCGTCGTGGTACGCGAGACCACCACCAAGGAGCCGACCGACCGCACCGATGACCCGGTGCGGATGTATTTGCGCGAAATGGGCTCGGTCGAGCTTCTGTCCCGCGAGGGCGAAATCGCCATCGCCAAGCGCATCGAGGCCGGCCGCGAGGCCATGATCGCCGGGCTCTGCGAGAGCCCGCTGACCTTCCAGGCCATCATCATCTGGCGCGACGAGCTGGTCGAGGGCCGGGTTCTCCTGCGCGACATCATCGATCTCGAGGCCACCTATGCGGGTCCCGAAGGCAAGGGCGCCCCCCGGATCGACGGGGACGCCGAGGAAGAGAAGGCTGAAGGTGAGACCGCCGAGGGCGAGACCCCGCCGGAGGATCTCGACGACGACGACCTGGAAAACAACGTCTCGCTCTCCGCCATGGAAAGCGAGCTCAAGCCGCGCGTTCTCGAGACCTTCGATTCGATCGCCGACAACTACAAGAAGCTGCGCCGCCTGCAGGTCGAGCATGTGGAACAGCGCATGCAGAACAAGCAGCTCACCCCGGCCCAGGAGCGCAAGTACAAGACCCTGAAGAGCGATATCGTCACGAGCGTCAAGTCGCTCTCGCTCAACAACAACCGCATCGAAGCCCTGGTCGAGCAGCTCTACGACATCAACAAGCGCCTCATTTCCCATGAGGGCCGCCTGATGCGCTTCGCCGAAAGCCACGGCGTTGCCCGCGACGAGTTCCTCAAGCATTGGCAGGGCTGGGAGCTCGATCCCAAATGGGTCCTGCGCGTGTCGAAGCTCGGCGGGCGCGGCTGGAAGGATTTCGTCGCCAAGGGCAAGGACCAGATCCACGACCTGCGCGAGCAGATCCACAATCTGGCCTCCGAGACCGGTCTCGAGATCCAGGAATTCCGCCGCATCGTGCTGATGGTCCAGAAGGGCGAGCGCGAAGCCCGGCAGGCCAAGAAGGAAATGATCGAGGCCAATCTTCGCCTCGTAATCTCGATCGCCAAGAAATACACCAATCGCGGCCTGCAATTCCTGGACCTGATCCAGGAAGGCAATATCGGCCTCATGAAAGCGGTCGATAAGTTCGAATACCGGCGCGGCTACAAGTTCTCGACCTACGCCACCTGGTGGATCCGCCAGGCGATCACCCGCTCGATTGCCGATCAGGCCCGCACCATCCGCATTCCGGTGCATATGATCGAGACGATCAACAAGATCGTCCGCACGTCGCGGCAGATGCTCCACGAGATCGGCCGCGAGCCGACCCCGGAGGAGCTTTCCGAGAAGCTCGCCATGCCGCTCGAAAAGGTCCGCAAGGTCCTCAAGATCGCCAAGGAGCCGATCTCGCTCGAAACGCCGATCGGCGACGAGGAGGATTCGCACCTCGGCGATTTCATTGAGGACAAGATGGCGATCCTGCCCATCGACGCCGCCATCCAGTCGAACCTGCGCGAAACCACCACCCGCGTGCTCGCCTCGCTGACGCCCCGCGAGGAGCGCGTCCTGCGCATGCGCTTCGGCATCGGGATGAACACCGACCACACCCTCGAAGAGGTCGGCCAGCAATTCTCGGTCACCCGCGAGCGCATTCGTCAGATCGAGGCCAAGGCCCTGCGCAAGCTCAAGCATCCGTCGCGGAGCCGGAAGCTTCGAAGCTTCCTCGACAACTAGGTTTCAAAGGCGGGCTTCGGTCCGCCTTTTCTTTGCCGGTCGGTGAGCAGCGGCAGGTTCTCTACCCGAATGCCATGAACGCAGCGGTCCCTGCGCAGATGGCCACAGCACTCGCGGCTGAGACGATCCATCCCGTCCGACGGGTTCCGAGCCCCAGCGACATTCCGGCCTTGACGGCAGTGTTGACCGCGACCGCGATGGCAATGCTTTCGGTGGCGGTGACGACCGAGATGCTCTCGCGCGACAGCCGGGCGAGGGACAGGGTGATGGCATCCACATCCGCGATGCCCGAGACGGCCGCCAGAAGGGTGAGGGCGCTCTCGCCCACTCCTGCGATGAGCCATTTGGCCAGGAGGCTGATGAGGGCGATCAGGCCCGCGAGTTTCAGGGCCGTTCCGAGATCGAAGGGCGTCTTCATCTGGAGTTTAGGATGGGTCTCGTCGCCGCGCCCGTTCGTGAACAGCAGCACGGCCGCCACAGCCAGGAGAACGAATGCCCCGATGCCGAGCGGCCAGAGTAGCGGCATCAGCAAAGCCACGTTGAGGGTGCTGGCGATGACGAGCACGCGCACGATCATCACCGAACCGGAGAGCAGGATGCCGCCCGCCACAAGCGGACTCGCAGCCGGCTGTTCACGAGCCAGCCGCGCTAGCGTCAGGGTCGTGGCGGTCGAGGAGGCAAGCCCGCCCGTCAGCGCCACGAGGGCGATGCCCGCATGGCTGTCCATGATCCGCATGGCCACATAGCCCACGAACGAGATCCCGGCGATGATGATGGCGAGGAGCCAGATCTCGGCCGGGTTGATGGCGCCCCAGGGATCGACGGTACGGTCGGGCAGCAACGGCAGCGCGAGAAACGTCATGGCGAGCAGCGTCAGTGCCGCGCGAATCTCGATCCAGGTGAGCGTCCGAAGCCAGCTGTGCAGCGGTTGCTTGAGCGCGAGCATCAGCGTCACCGCCACACCGCCGGCAACCGCGACCTGCACCTCTCCGAGCACCGCGTAGGCCCCGAGGGCAAAGGTCAGCATGGCGGCGACCACGCCGGTCACGCTGAAATTGCGCTCGGCGCGCGCCTCCAGCCACGCGAATGCAATGAATCCGAGTGAGAAGGCGAAAAACGAAAACCCCAGAAACACGGGGCCCGCATAGGAAGCCAGTGCCGCCGAAACGCCTCCCAGCAAAGCCGCCAGCGTGTAGGTGCGAAAGCCCGCGGTCCGCTCGCCCTCCGCCTCTTCGCGCTGCCGCCAGCCGCGCTCGAGCCCGATCAGCAATCCGATGGCGAGGGCGACGCTCAGGCGGTAGAGGATCTCGCTCATGCGCGGACCTCCCGCAGCAGCCCCGCCAGGGCTTCAGCGTCAGCGCGCCTCGTGGAGGAACGCCGCCATGCGAGGCCGATGGTCCGCACCGGCTCAGGCGCCGCGAATCGCACGAGCTGAACCCGGTCGGTTGCTTCGACTTCCGCGGCCATTTCGGGAAGAAGCGTGATGCCGTAGCCATTGGCCACGAGATGCATCACGGTGGAGAGGCTCGACGACGCAAAGGCCTGCGACAGGGCGGGCGTCAGGGAGCCGCAAACGCTGAGCGCCTGATCGCGCAGGCAATGCCCTTCCTCCAGCAAGAGCAACTGTTCGCCCGCGATTCCGGTCGGATCTACGCGGTCGCTCGCGGAACGATCCTGGCGGGCCTGCCGGGCGATGAGAAACCGGTCCTCGAACGCCTCGACGGCATCGAAATCCGGCCTCCCGAGGGGGAGGGCGGCGAGGATCATGTCGAGATCGTCCCGGGCGAGTTCCTCGACGAGCGCGGAGGTCTGCGTCTCGCGGATCCTCAGTTCGAGACCGGGATGGCGGCGGTGCAGTTCCGGCAGCACGCGGGGCAGCAGGTAGGGTGCGATCGACGGGATGATCCCCAGTCGCAGAAGCCCGGTGAGGACGGGTTGCTCGCGGCCGGCATAATTCTCGAGATCGGCGACGGCCGTCAGGATGGCGGTGGCCTTCCGGGCGATCTCGGTGCCTGCCGCGGTGAGGGAAACGGAGCCCMGGCGGCGCTCCACGAGCTGCACGTCGAGGCTCTCCTCGAGGTCCTGAATCTGCATCGAGAGGGCGGGCTGGGTGACGTGGCACAATTGTGCCGCCCGGCCGAAATGCCGCGTTTCGGAAATCGCCGCGAGGTAACGCAGCTGCCGCAGAGTGATCATGGCGATAAGATATTCTGATCGTGATCGTCAGACAATCGAATTGGACTAATTCAACTCGAGCGACGATGGTGCGGCCAACGAGGAGAATCCAATGTCCAAGCCCACCATGACTACGACCGCCGGCGCGCCCGTTCCGGACAATCAGAATTCGGTGTCCGCCGGGCCGCGCGGCCCGCTGCTGCTGCAGGATTATCAACTGATCGAAAAGCTCGCCCACCAGAACCGCGAGCGCATCCCCGAGCGTGTCGTCCACGCCAAGGGCTCGGGCGCCTATGGGGCGTTCACGGTCACGCAGGACATCAGCCGGTTTTCGAAAGCCCGGATCTTCTCCGAAATCGGCAAGAAGACCGAGGTTTTCATGCGTTTTTCGACCGTGGCAGGCGAGCGCGGCGCGGCGGATGCGGAGCGTGACGTGCGGGGCTTCTCGGTGAAGTTCTATACGGAAGAAGGCAACTGGGATGTGGTCGGCAACAACACGCCGGTCTTCTTCGTCCGCGATCCCGTGAAATTCCCGGATTTCATCCGCACCCAGAAGCGCCACCCATCGACCAACATGCGCAGCACCACGGCGATGTGGGATTTCTGGAGCCTGTCGCCCGAGAGCCTGCATCAGGTCACGATCCTGTTCTCGGATCGCGGGTTGCCGCAGGGCTATCGCTCCATGCATGGCTTTGGCTCCCACACCTACTCGTTCATCAACGAGGCGGGCGAGCGCCATTGGGTGAAGTTCCATTTCAAGTCGCTCCAGGGCATCGAGAACTGGACCAACCGGCAGGCCGAGGCGGTGATCGCCACCGATCGCGAGAGCGCCCAGCGGGACCTCTACGAGGCGATCGAGGGCGGCGATTTCCCCCGTTGGCGCGTCTGCGTGCAGATCATGCCGGAGGCCGATGCCGAGAAGACGTCCTATAATCCCTTCGACATCACGAAGGTCTGGCCGCATGCGGAATATCCGTTGCACGAAGTCGGCATTCTCGAACTGAACCGCAACGCGCAGCATTATTTCGCGGAAGTCGAGCAATCCTCGTTCTCGCCGTCCAACATCGTGCCGGGGATCGGATTCTCGCCGGACAAGATGCTGCAGGGCCGGATATTCGCTTACGCGGATGCCCACCGCTATCGCGTGGGCACTCATTACGAAGCGCTGCCCGTCAACCGGCCGCGCTGCCCCGTGGCGCATTACCATGCGGATGGCGCCATGCTGCACGAAATCCCCAACCGGCGCGATGCGTATTACGAGCCGAATTCGTTCAACGGCCCGATCGAAAACGACCGCTTCGCCGAGCCGCCGCTGAAGATTTCGGGCGATGCGGACCGTTACGATCACCGTGTCGGCAACGACGATTACAGCCAGCCCGGCGCGCTGTTCCGGCTGATGAACGCGGACCAGAAGCAGCAGCTGTTCGACAACATCGCCGAAGCGATGCAGGGCGTGCCGCTTGAGATCGTCAAGCGGCAGATCACGCATTTCTACCGGGCGGACAAGGCTTATGGCCTGGGTGTCGCCGAGACCCTCGGTCTGTCGCCCGCCGATCTACTCGCTGAGGCAGCCGAGTAAGGTTCTTTCATCGGCCAGTCCCGCCGTCCCGTCTCGGGCGGCGGGCGGTCGGGCGTTCGTTTGCCAGGAGGCGTGGAGCGGGGGAGAACGCCTCGGCAACCCAGCATTGCGTTATCGGGGGGGAGATATGCGGCGGCGTTGCCGTTATAGAGATTCTCCAGGAAACGCCGCCAAACCTATCCGGGACGCAAGTCCCCGGAAAAAGAACGCCAATGGATACCAAATCGCCCATCGCACGCGCGGCACCCGCGCCGACGCCGATCGACAAAGTGGCGTTCCCCATTCTGGCGGCGATCAGTTTTTCGCATCTCCTCAACGACCTGATCCAATCTCTCCTGCCGGCGATCTACCCGCTGCTCAAGCAAGCCTATCGGCTGGATTTCGGCCAGATCGGCATCATCACGCTCACCTTCCAGTGCACCGCATCACTGCTCCAGCCGCTCGTAGGCTATTTCACCGACAAACAGCCGCGGCCCTTTTCGCTGGTGATCGGCATGGGCTTCACGCTCGTAGGATTGCTGACGCTGTCGCAGGCCTCGTCCTATGGGGTGCTTCTGCTGGCCGCCGGTCTCGTGGGCATGGGGTCGTCGGTCTTCCATCCGGAATCCTCCCGCGTCGCCCGCATGGCGTCGGGCGGGCGGCACGGCTTCGCCCAGTCGTTCTTCCAGGTCGGCGGCAATGCGGGCACGGCCATCGGGCCGTTGCTGGCGGCTTTCATCGTGGTGCCTTTCGGCCAGTCCAGCATCGCGTGGTTCTCGGTCGTGGCCCTGCTGGCGATGGTGGTGCTCTACCGGGTCGGACTCTGGTATCGGGCCCGGCTCGTGGTGCTGCGCTCGCGACCCCGCCCGGCGGAGATCCGATCCGTCCACACGCGACGCACGATCATGGTGTCGATCGCCATCCTGATGCTGCTCACCTTCTCCAAGAACTTCTACACCGCCAGCATCACGAGCTATTTCACGTTCTATCTCATCGACCGTTTCCAGCTCTCGGTGCAGGACGCCCAGTTCCACCTCTTCGTCTTCCTGTTCTCGGTGGCGGCGGGGACGCTTCTCGGCGGGCCCGTGGGCGACCGGTTCGGGCGAAAATACGTCATCTGGTTCTCGATCCTCGGCGTCTTGCCGTTCACGCTGATGCTGCCTTACGCCAACCTCTTCTGGACCGGCGTGCTGAGCGTGATCATCGGCCTGATCCTCGCCTCGGCCTTCTCGGCGATCCTCGTCTACGCGACCGAACTGGTGCCGGGTCGGGTCGGCGTCATCGCCGGGCTGTTCTTCGGCCTGTCCTTCGGCATGGGCGGCCTTGGCGCCGCGGTCCTGGGTCAGCTCGCCGACGTCACGAGCATCGGCTTCGTGTACAAGATCTGCTCGTTCCTGCCGGCGATCGGCCTTCTCACGTTCTTCCTGCCGCACGAACGCCCGCGCGGGCACTAAAGACGCGAGGCTCGTTCTTCAGCGCCAGGCGTAGTTGAAGCTGATGCTGATCCGCTCGCTCTCGGCCTCGTTGACCGGCACTTCATGGCGCAGCCAGCTTTCCCAGAGCAGCACCGTGCCGGATGTCGGCGCCACATAGGCGAATTGCCGATTCTCCGGCCGGGCCTTGGCCTTGCGCGGAGGCGCCGCCATCATGAAACCGAGGCGCGGATCCTCGAATTTCAGGGCGCTCGCCCCGTCGGGAATCGTCACATAATAGGTGCCGCTCACCACCGAGTGCGGATGGATGTGGGACGTATGGACGCCGCCCGGCGGCAGGATGTTGATCCACAGGCTGTCGAGGACGAGCTTTCGGCCCTTCAAGTCGAATTCCAGCTCCTTGGAGAAGGCCGCCACATGGGTGTTCAGGAGCTTGAGAAGCTGACCGAAGGCCGGCACGCGCCAGGGGAGGTCGTTCAGCGACGCATAGGAGGTGTAGCCCGGATAGCCGTTCTTCTCGCACCAGCGCTGCCCCGCCTCGTCATCCTCGGCGATCGAGAGGCTGGCGGCCTCGAGTTCGGCGTTGAGGTCCGCCTGCTTCGCGTCGTTCAATTCGGCGCGGTAGATCTTGGTGACGAAGAGGGTCTCGAGCGTCGACATGGTTCGTCCTGGATTCGGGCTCAACGGCCGGGCGTGACGACGGCCTGCCGGCCTGTCGAGGAAGCTGCCGCTCTAGACCCCGCAATCGGGGCTGTCAAAACGAAAGCTGTGCCGGCGCGCAAACTCACTTATGCTCGAAGCGCAATCCTACCGCGCTTGCAGGTCCACGCCGTGAAACCCACCTTGGCCTTATGACGCTTTCCCCCGCCCCCCTCGAAGACCCGATCGACATCGCCCGAAGCCTCGGCCCCGAGACCCTGTCTCAGACCATCGCGCTGCGAGACTGGCTGGTGACGCGCGCGGTACAGATCCACGATCAGAACGAGCTATTGACGGGATTCATCGAGCGTCTGCGGGCAATGGGCATCCCGATCGATCGCGCGGCATCCGCCATCGAGGCGCTTCACTCGGAATATGCAGGCATCGGCCGCTTCTGGACGCACGAGGAGGGGACGGTGGTGCGCTACTTACCCCATGGCGACCAGCGCGGGCAGATCTACACGTCGAGCCCCTTCGCGCATGTGAACCGCACCGGCGAGTGGCTGCTCCTCGACCTCTTGGAGACGCCCGACGACATGTTCCCGATTCTCGTGGAACTGAAGGCCAGCGGCCAGCGGCACTATCTCGTGATCCCGATGCAATTCAGCAGCGGAGCAAAGAACGCCATTTCGTTCGCGACGCGCCGGCCCGAAGGGTTCGATGAGCGGGCGCTGAAGGTGTTGCGGATGGTCATCCCTTCCTTCACCCTGGTCTTCGAGCTTCGCGCCACCAGCAGCAGGCTCGACGAGGTGCTGCGCATCTATGTGGGCGAGGAACCGCACAAGGCCATCCTGTCGGGCGCGATCCTGAGAGGCCAGGTGACGCGTATCCGCTCCGCGATCCTGTTCGCGGACATGCGCGACTACACGCGGATATCATCGACCCTCAGCCCCGAACACGCCGTCGAGCTCCTGAACAACTATTTCGATTGTTTGGTGCCGCCGATCGAAGACGAAGGGGGCGAGGTGCTGAAATATCTCGGGGATGGGCTTCTGGCGATCTTCCGGGACCGGGGCGACGATACGGGCGGGGCGCCGCAAAGCGCGTTGTCGGCTGCCGCGAACGGCATCCGCCGCGTGCACGCCGCGAACAACGAGGGGCGTTTTCCAGTGCCGATCAATGTCGGCATCGCGCTGCATCATGGCGATGCGGCCTACGGCAATGTCGGGTCGGGCCGAAGACTGGATTTCACCGTGATCGGCCGGGACGTCAACATCGCGAGCCGGATCGCCGATCTCAACAAGACGCTCGGCCAACCGCTGCTGATGTCGAAATCCTTCGTCGAGCACCTCTGGGGAAACCCGGTCCCGCTCGGTCCACAGCACCTCGACGGCATCGACGAGAAGATCGAGGTCTTCCGCCCCTGACGGGTTTATCGCCGACACCGTTGCGGAGCGACCCCATTTGCCGCTACAAGCCAGCACCCTTGGGTAAAAGGGCCTGTAGCTCAATGGTTAGAGCCGGCCGCTCATAACGGTCTGGTTCCCGGTTCGAGTCCGGGCGGGCCCACCACTTGCTTGCTGTGACTCGCCCAACAATTAGCGGACGATCAGCTCATGCGGCAGAAGCTGGTCGGTGGGTTCTTTGCCCGACCACAGGGCTCGCAATTGATCCAGGACCCTTTCGCCGAAATCGGCATACGGAATGCGGACCGAGGTCAGCCACGGGGCGAGCCAGGCATTCAGCGCATTGTCGTCGACACCCACGATCCTGCATTGCCGAGGGACATCGATGCCTTCTTCCGACGCAAGGCGGTGGGCTCCATACGCCATCAGGTCGCTCGGACAGAACAGGCCGCGAGGCCACGATTGTCCTTGGACGAGCGTTTTCGCCGCCGCGTACCCAACCTCGAGATGAGACAGCCCCGGCGCCTCCGCCTGCCGGATCGCGTCGTGGCGCAGGCCAAGCTCCTGAAGGCGCGTGATGAAGCCCTGTACTCGATCCCGCGACGCCGATGATCCTTGCGTCGGATGGATGACGGCAAGGTCGCTGATTCCGCGCGCCCACAGGTGATCGGCGGCATCCGCCCCGGCGCGCCGGTTGTCGATCCCCACAAAGGATCCCCCGCCGTGGGGGTTTCGGCGACCGACAAAGACGACAGGATCGCCACGGGCGACAGCGGCGGACAGCCCTTCGCTCGGCACAGCGTTGACGAGAACATAGCCCTGCACGACCTGCGAGCGCATGGCACTCAGATATTCATCCTGGAGCTCTGCCCGGTCGTGGGTGTCGCACAGGATCATCACATAGCCGGCCGAGCGCAGGGCTGCCTCAACGGAAGCGGCAACGGCCGCCATGGCCGGGTTGTCGAGGTTGGGCGACAGCATGGCCACGATACGGCTTTCCCGCCGGCGCAGGGTGCGGCCCACATGGTTCGGGCGGTAGCCCAGCGCCGCCACGATCTTCTGGACCCGCTCGACCGTCTCGGCGGAGGCCCGGCCCGTTTGCCCGTTTACAATTCGGGAGACGGTAGAAATCGACACCTCCGCCTTGGCCGCCACTGTTGCCAACGAGACCGGCTCTTGTCGGGGAGGTCGCTTGCTGTTCATGGCACCTTGTTCACCACTTTGGCCTGCCCTGTCGAGACTCGGGATGCGTCTGTCAGGAACGCTGACTTTAACAGCGCTGGACAGCTCGGCAAACGTTTGCCAAACTATCGCCGCATCCACTCGTCGCTGACGGCCGGCCGTGTTGGTCCTCAGCGGAATGCCCGATGAAAGGAGAGGCGAGCCCGATCAGGCACCAGAGCCGGTCTTCGATAAGGTCTGACGCCCCGGTGGCGCCACAGATTCAAGCAAATCTCAAAATCTGAACAAGAGAACAAACGGAGGAAACGATGAAGGGCACAAAGATGCTCCTTGGCGGCGCCCTACTCGCGGCGAGCCTGGTGGTCGGCCAAGCGCAGGCGGAAACGACCTTGCGGATGACCTGGTATTCGGACGGCAATGAAGGCGAGGTCATGTCCGACCTGCTGCGACGCTTCGAGGCGCAGAACAAGGACATCAAGATCGTTCTCGATCAGGTGCCGTTCAAAGCCATCAACGAGAACCTGCCGGTTCAACTGGCAGCAGGACAAGGTCCCGACCTCGCTCGCGTCGCGGATCTCGGTGGCGTGGCCCGCTACATGCTCGATCTGCGGCCTCACCTGAAGGATCCCGCCTATTTCGAAACGAATTTCGGACCCTTCCTCGAATGGATGCGGTTGCCGGGCGACAAGAGCTCCATTCCGGGGTTCATGACCCAGCTCACGCTGACCGGCCCGTTCGTGAACAAGACTTTGTTCGAACAGGCCAAGGTTGCGATGCCTGGGCCTAAATCGACCTGGGAGGATTGGGCGAAGGCCTCGAAGGACGTCGCCACCAAGGTGCAGGCTCCGTTCCCGCTCGCCATCGACCGCTCCGGCCACCGTTTCTTCAGCCTGGCGATTTCGTATGGCGCGAAAGTCTTCGACGAGAAGGGCGAGCCCGCCGTCGTCGATGACGGCTTCAAGAAGGCCGCGCAGCTCGTCTATGACTGGCACAAGAACGGCGTGATGTCGAAAGAGCTCTGGGGCTCGGTTGCGGGCACCGCTTATCGCGGCGCCAACGACGAGTTCAAGAATGCGCAGGTCGCGATGTATGAGTCGGGCTCCTGGCAGATCGGCCAGTTCGACAAGACCATCGGGAACGCCTTCGATTGGGAAACGGTCGCGGCCCCGTGCGGCCCGGCCAATTGCTCGCCGATGCCTGGCGGCGCCGCGCTCGTCGCCATCAAGACCACGCAGCATCCGCAGGAAGTTGCGCGCCTCATTGAATATCTCGCCAGCGAGAAGGTCGCTGCCGAGTTCTACGAGCGGTCGCTGTTCGTGCCGGGTCATCTCGGCCTCGCCAAGCAGGGTCTCGCCTACAAGGACGCGTCCCCCCAGGGCAAGGCGGCGCTCAAGGTGTTCAGCGAAGGTGTGTCGCAGCTCTCGCCCGTCGCCAACAAGCTGCAAGGCTACGTCCACAACCGCGTGATCTTCAATGCGGTGATCAGCCGTCTTGGACAGGCCATCGCCGGCGAGTCGTCGCTCGACGAGGCCTACAAGCGTATCACGGCGGATATCGAGCAGCAGATCGCCGAGCGCACCAAGAAGTAAAACCTGAAACCGTCCCGGGCGGATGTCGCCCGGGACATTTCAACCTTCGCCAGAGACACGATGACCCTCTCATCAAAGCCCTCTCCAGCGACGTCGTCCGACACGTTGAGCCGAAAGGCTGAGCCGCGCGGGACGAACTCTGTCCTGAGACTGGTCACGCGGATCCTCGACTGGCCCATGGCAGGGCTGCAACGGATGATCGGCGAAAGGCGGATGCCTTACGTCTTCCTGTTGCCCAACCTCCTTTTCTTCGGCCTGTTCGTCTTCGCGCCCATCGGCATCAACTTCGTCTATTCGGTGACAGGCGGGCCCGCGCTGTTTCCGTCCGAACGTCCCTATGTGGGCGCCGGCCAATACGCCTATCTGTTCGATTGCGGGTCCTATGTGGATCCGAGCTCGTGCCGCGAGGATCATTTCTGGCGCGGCGTCTTCAATACGCTCAGATTTTCCGTTTTCCAGGTCGCCGCAATGGTGGGGTTGTCGCTTTTGACAGCCGTCGTGCTCAACATGAAGATCCGGGGACGCGGCTTCTTCCGCGCCGTCTACTTCTTTCCGGTCCTTCTGTCGCCCGTGGTGGTCGCCCTGATCTGGAAATGGATCCTGCAGCGGGACGGCCTTCTGAATGCGGCCATCACCGCGCTTGGCGGCGACAGAATTCTCTTTCTCACCGAATCCGGGTGGGCGATGTTCTGGGTGATCTTCGTGTCGGTTTGGGCCCATATGGGGTTTTACACGCTGATCCTGCTGGCAGGCCTGCAGGCAATTCCGGCGGACATCTACGAGGCCGCCGAGATGGACGCGACGCCGCGATGGCGGGTGTTCTGGCGCCTGACCCTGCCGCTGCTCTGGCCCAATCTGATCGTGGTGATCGTGCTGGCGCTGATCCGCGCCGTGCAGACCTTCGACGAAGTCTTCGTACTGACCGGAGGAGGGCCGGGTACGTCGACCCTGATGGTGGTGCAGTACATCTACGAGACGGCGTTCTCGAACCAGGTACAGAATTTCGGCCTCGCTGCGGCGGCTTCCGTCGTGCTCGGCATCGTGCTGTTCGCGCTGACCCTGGCGCAGCTTGCCTTTACGCAGCGCAAGTCCTCGTGAGGCCGTCATGAACATACGCCGTCTCCTCACCGCTCGCCGCGAGGCCAAGAGCTGGCACTGGACCGATATCGCGGCCTACGCCTACCTGCTGATCGGTGTTCTTCTGATGTTCGGTCCCGTGCTCTGGCTGGTCATGTCGTCGTTCAAGACCCAGGCCGGTCTGCTGGAGTTTCCGCCGTCTCTTCTGCCGATGTCGCAGAAGGAAATTTCGGTTCCCGGCTACCCGCAGCCGTTGCCTCTCTTCACGGTGACCATGGAGGACGGGACGACGCGCGAGCTTGCGCAAGTCCGCCGCGTCGGCATCCAGGCGCAGATGGTCGATCCCGCAGACCCGAGCCAGCAATTCCGGGTGCCCATCGACAAGAGGAGTGCGGTGCGCGAGTTCTCGCTGGCGACGGAAAACTACACCGAGCCGCTGGCACGATTTGCCTTTCCGCAGTTTCTCGCGAACTCGGTTTTCGTGACGATCGTCGCGACATTGATCACGCTTCTGATCAACTCGATGGCGGCCTATGCGCTCTCCATCTATGAGTTCAAAGGCAAGAACGCCGCGATGCTGATGGTGGTCGGCACGCTGATGATACCGATCACCATCATCCTGGTGCCGGTCTATCTGGTGGTGACGAAGCTCGGGCTCGTCAATTCGCTCTGGGCCGTGATCCTGCCGGGGGCCGCGACGCCGACCGGCGTTTTTCTTTTGCGCCAATACATGCTGACGCTGCCGCGCGACCTCATCGAGGCGGCTCGCATGGACAAGGCATCGGAGTGGCAGATCTACTGGCGCATCGTGATGCCGCTCACGCTGCCCGCGCTCGCGGTCCTGACGATCTTCTCGATCATGTGGCGGTGGAACGAGTTCCTCTGGCCGCTGGCGGTCCTGACGAAAACGGAGGTCTACACGCTGCAGATCGGCCTCAACGCCTTTCAGGGCGAGCTGCAGACCCAATGGCAGTACCTTCTTGCGATGACCGTTATGACGCTCACTCCGGTCGCGATCGTCTTCGTGTTCCTGCAACGCTTCATCACAACCGGTATCGCCAATACCGGGATGAAATAGCCCACTGGTAACCCATGGCCGATCTGAAACTCATCGACATCAAGAAATCCTACGGCAACGTGACGATCATTCACGGCGTCGACTTGACGATCGCGGATGGCGAGTTCGTCGTGTTCGTCGGTCCGTCGGGCTGCGGGAAGTCGACGCTCCTGCGCATCATTGCCGGGCTCGAGGAAGTCAGCGGCGGCGAGATCAAGATTGACGACCAGAGCGTCACGAATGTTCCGGCCTCCGACCGTGGGCTTGCGATGGTGTTCCAGTCCTATGCGCTCTACCCGCATATGAGCGTCTACAAGAACATGGCGTTCGCGCTCGAGAATATGGGCCTCGGCAGGAGCGACGTCGATCAGCGGGTCCGTCGCGCCGCGCAGATGCTGCAGCTCACCGATTATCTGGACCGCAAGCCTAAGGCCCTCTCGGGCGGTCAGCGCCAGCGGGTCGCCATCGGCCGCGCCATCGTTCGCGATCCCAAGATCTTCCTGTTCGACGAGCCGCTATCGAACCTCGATGCCGAGTTGCGCGTCGCCACGCGCAAGGAGCTGGCCGCGCTCCATGCCGAGATCGGCGGCACCATGATCTATGTGACTCATGACCAGGTCGAGGCCATGACCCTGGCCGACCGCATCGTGGTGCTTCGCGCCGGTCGAATCGAGCAGGTGGGGACACCGCTCGACGTCTATAACAATCCGGCCAATCTCTTCGTGGCGGGTTTCATCGGCTCGCCGCGCATGAACCTTTTCCCGGCGCGTGTGACGGGGGCAGGGCAGGTCTCCGTCGGCAGCGAGGCGCGCCCCATTTCCATTCCTTCGACCGGCGATGTCGCTGCGGGGGCCGATGCGACGCTGGGCGCGCGACCGGAGCATATCGACGTCGTGGACGAGGCAGAGGCCGATCTCGTCATCACCCTCGACCTTGTCGAGCAGCTCGGTGGCGAAACCTATCTTTACGGATCGGCTCCCGGCCTTCCGCAGCTCACCGTGCGCCAGGACGGGCAGGCGGGATACAGCCGCAACCAGCGGCTCGGCCTGCGCCTCAAGCGGGAGGCGCTCCACCTTTTCGATGCGGACGGAAGCGCGATCCGCATCCGCTGATATTGCTGAGGAGATATTTCGAATGAAAGCGTTGACGGAGGGCCGATATCGCGGCCGCGATGGAATTTGGGCCGTGTTCGATCTCGGTGGCGACACGGAGCTGCGCGTCGGGATCCTTGAGCACGATATCGGACGGGTCGTCATGAAGCGCGCCGGGGGCTATCGCCTCGATCGTGGCTGGACCATCGCGCCGGGCGGGCTCGAACCCCCGTATGAAGGCAGGTTGCGCGACTCCACGGCCGGTTTCACGTGCCCTGACGCCGCGGTGGCGCAGCGCGACGATACCGTCGTGCTCGAAGCCCCCGGCTTGAAAGCCGTCGTCACATTGTCCCCCTTCGGAATTGCATGGCATCGCGCCGGGGAAGGCCGTCCGTTCCTGCAGGACCGGACGACCCAGGCCTATTTCCACTCCCGCAAGACGGGCGCCCTTCAGCACGTGATGGCGCGGGACGGGAAGGAGCGCCATTATGGCGTCGGCGACAAGGCAGGACCTCTCGATCATACCGGCCGCCGGTTCAAGATCGACGCTGTTGACCCTTGCGGATTCGACGCGGAGCTGAGCGACCCGCTCTACAAGATGATCCCGTTCGTCGTGGTCGACGGTCCGGCGGGAACTCATGGAATCTTCTACGACAACCTTGCAATCGGCGAGATGGATCTCGGCTGCACGCTCGATAATTATCACGGCCTGTTTCGCTCCTACAGCGCAGTGGACGGAGATCTGGATTTCTATGTCCTTGCAGGAAACGGCGTGCCCGACGTCGTCCGTCGCTTTTCGTGGTTGACGGGCGGCCAAGCCTTTGCGCCGAAATGGTCCCTCGGCTTCGGGACGACCTCGATGACGATCGCGGACGCACCGGATGCCGATGCGAGGATCACGGATTACATCGAGAAGTGCCGTCATCACCGCATCCCGTGCGACAGTTTTCACTTCGGTTCCGGCTACACGTCGATCGGCCCGCGCCGCTACGCGTTCAACTGGAATCGCGACAAGTTCCCCGATCCCGCCGGCACGATGGCGCGCCTGAAGAACGCGGGCATGCAGCCGGTCACCAATCTCAAGCCATGCCTTTTGGATGACCATCCTCGCCTCAAAGAGGCAATGGATCAGGGCATTCTCGTCGTCGACGGAGAGACCGGTCGGCCGGCCGTTGCGCAGTTTTGGGATGGTCTCGGCTTCCACATCGACTTCACGCATCCGAGCGGACGCGCCTGGTGGCGGGACGGCATTCAGACGGCGCTGCTCGATTACGGCGTTGCATCGGTCTGGAACGACAACAACGAATACGAAATCTGGGACGAGGACGCCTCGTGCAATGGCGACGGACGCGCCTTTCCGCAGGTGCTGGCGCGCCCCGCACAGCCGCTTCTCATGACGAAACTGTCATATGAGGCCCAGGCCGCGCATACGCCCGGAAAGCGCCCCTACGCCATTACGCGTGGCGGCGCGGCCGGCCTTTGGCGCTATGCCCAGACGTGGTCCGGCGACAACGAAACCGCGTGGAAGACGCTTCGCTTCAACCTGACCCAAGGACTCAACATGAGCCTGTCGGGCATGTTCAACATCGGGCACGACGTCGGTGGATTTCATGGGCCAAGCCCCAACCCCGAGCTGTTCTGCCGCTTCGTGGAATTCTGCTCGCTCTGGCCGCGCTTCGTCATGAATTCCTGGAAGGACGACGGCATCGTCAACCTTCCCTGGATGCACGAGAGCGTCATCCCGCAGGTTCGCGACGCCATTACACTCCGTTACCGGCTGATGCCTTACCTCTACACGCAAATGTGGCAGGCTTCGCGCCGCAACGAGCCGGTCGTGCGTCCGCTGTTCTACGATTTTCCGGGCGACCGCTTGGCCGTGGATGTGCAGGACAGCTTCATGCTCGGCCCTGATCTGCTTGTAGCGCCCATCCTCGAGGAGGGGGCCGCGGAACGGCAAGTCTACCTGCCGGAGCACCCGGGCGGCTGGTTCGACTTTCACGATGGACGCCACTTCGACGGTGCGCAGACGATCACGGTCAAGACACCCCTCGGCCGTCTGCCTGTCTTCGCCCGTTGCGGCGCGATGATCCCTGTAACGCGGCAGGTCGACCGGATCGATCCCCATCTCGACACGCAGCGCGAGATGATCGTCTTCGGGATTCCCCAGGATGCCTCTGAGGCGTATCTTTATGAGGATGACGGCGACACGACGGATTGGCAGGGCGACAGCCGGCTGGAGCTTCGCTTTCAACTTCGTCGGGGGAATAACGGGCCGGAGTTGTCTGTCGATGCCAGCGGCTCATACCGTCCCGCTTTCGACACGGTCGCGGTGCGTGCCGTGTCCGTCGATGGCCAGATCCGGATCGAAGCGCCCGCGGGCGTCGTCAAGATCGAGCAGGGTGCCCCGGCGTTCCCAGTCTAAAAGCGTCTCATTGGCGCTTGAGAAAAAAGGGTTGATCGATGAGACAGGCATGGCGCCGGTCGGCCACGTTGCTCTGGCGGCAACCACGGGTGAGGATCTTGCAATGACACGTCGAGCACTTGCCGAGCTCCGCAGCCAGCGCTGGTTCGCATCGCAGGATATGCGCGGCTTCGCGCACCGCCAGCGCACACAGCAGATGGGCATGCGGCGCGAGGAGTTTCTCAACAAACCGGTGGTCGCCATCCTCAATACCTGGAGCGACATGAGTCCCTGCCACGCGCATCTGCGCGATCGCGCCGAGGCCGTGAAGCGCGGCGTTTGGCAGGTCGGCGGCTATCCCGTCGAGTTGCCGGCCCTGTCGGTCGGAGAGGTGATGGTGAAGCCCACCACCATGCTTTATCGCAACTTCCTCGCCATGGAAGCCGAGGAGATCCTGCGCTCGCATCCTGTCGATGGCGCCGTGCTCCTTGGCGGCTGCGACAAGTCCACGCCCGGTCTCCTGATGGGGGCGATCAGCATGGATATTCCGGTGATCTTCTGTCCCGCCGGCCCCATGTCCAACGGCCAGTGGCGGGGACAAAAAACCGGCGCCGGAACGCATACAAAAAAGTACTGGGACGAGCTGCGCGCCGGCAACATCTCACCGCAGGATTGGGTCGATCTCGAAAGCCGGATGACGCGCTCCATCGGCACCTGCAATACCATGGGCACGGCCTCCACGATGACGTCCATCGTCGACGCCATGGGCTTGACCCTCCCGGGCGCGTCCTCCATCCCGGCCGCCGACAGCGGTCATCCGCGCATGGCGTCCGCCTGCGGCGCCCGCATCGTCGAGATGATCTGGGAGGACCTCAAGCCCTCGCGTCTTCTCGATGCGCGCAGCTTCCGGAACGGCCTTGTCGCCTACATGGCGCTGGGCGGCTCGACGAATGCCGCCGTGCACCTCATCGCCATGGCGCGCCGGGCAGGCGTCGACCTCAATCTCGACGACATGTCGGAGATGGCCGCCAAGGTTCCCGTTTGCGCGAACCTTTTTCCCTCCGGCGAATATCTGATGGAGGATTTCTACTTTGCCGGCGGGTTGTTGGCTCTCCTGAAAAAGCTGGAGGCGTATCTCGACAGTGACGCGTTGACGGTCAATGGCAAGACGCTCGGTGACAATCTCGCGGGCGCGGATTGCTGGAACGACGACGTCATCCGGTACCCGTCGAACCCGGTCGTGCCTCTGTCACGCGGCAAAACGCTTGCAGTCTTGCGGGGCAATCTCGCGCCCAATGGCGCCGTCATGAAATCATCCGCCGCGAACCCGAAATTCCTCAAACACGTCGGCGCGGCCATCGTGTTCGACAATCCCGCGGAGATGAACGCTGCGATCGACGATCCCGATCTCGAGGTGACCGAGGACAGCGTGCTTGTTTTGCGCAATGCGGGGCCGGTCGGCGCTCCGGGCATGCCGGAATGGGGCAATCTGCCGATCCCCAAGAAGCTCCTGGTGCAAGGCATACGCGACATGGTCCGCATCTGCGACGGCCGCATGAGCGGGACCCATTACGGAACCTGCATTCTCCACGTTTCCCCGGAGGCGGCGATTGGCGGTCCGTTGGGCCTGCTGAGGACCGGCGACCTAATTGAGCTCGATGTTGAAGCGGGTCGCCTCGACATGCGGGTGGATGAAACCGAACTTGAACGCCGGAGGGCCGCGTGGAAGCCGACTGCGCCGATGTACGGACGTTCCTTTGCGGCGTTGTACCAGCGTCATGTCTCGCAGGCCGACGAAGGCTGCGACTTCGATTTCCTGAGCACGCCCGGCCCGGTCGCCGAGCCAGCCATCTTTTGAGGATTCCATGATCGACATCGAGAACCGCTTCAAACGCTGGCTGGGAGGCGAGGGGCCGCGTCCGCCGCTCGGCACCTGGTTGATGGCCGCGGCACCCGCGACAGCAGAGGCCATGGGCTACACCGGCTTCGACTTTCTCGTCGTGGACATGGAGCACGTGCCCATCGAGGTATCGGATCTCACCCACATCCTGCGTGCCATAGGCTGCACGCCGGCCGACGCGGTCGTGCGCCTCGCGTGGAACGATCAGGTCCTCATCAAGCGCGTTCTGGATGCCGGCGCCCAGACCATCATGGTGCCGTTCGTGCAGACGGCCGAGGAGGCGCGCCAGGCCGTGTCGTTTGCCAAATACCCGCCGGAAGGTGTGCGGGGAGTAGCGGCGGTTCATCGCGGCTCCCGATTCGGGCGGGTCGGAGATTATCTGAAGCGGGCGAATGGCGAGGTTGCCGTCATCGTCCAGCTTGAAACGCCCGACGCCATTGCGCGGCTGCCGGAAATCGCCGCGGTGCCGGGGGTGGACGCGCTCTTCGTCGGTCCGGGGGACTTGTCCGCCGCCATGGGACATATCGGGAATATCGCTCATCCCGACGTTCAAGCCCTGATCGAAAGCGCCGCCAAGGCATCGCGCGCCGCCGGAAAGCCCGTGGGCATCGTCGGGCCGAATCCCGATATGGTTCGCCGTTTCATCGATTACGGCTATGACTTCGCCGCCATCGCATCCGATATCGCCATGATGACCGGCCGCGCTTCCGATTGGCTGGGCGCCTTGCGTGACCAGCCTGCCGAGGCCGCGGCGCCTGCCGCTGCCTATTGAGGTCGAGATGGAACTGCCCTCGATCGTCACCCTCAGGAGCGGAGCACTCAAAGTCGACGTGGCTCCGTCCATCGGCGGCGCGATCGCGGGTTTCTGGCGCGGCGGGATTGCACTGATGCGCGAGACGCCTGAAGACGCGCTTCGCAACGGGCTTGTCCGCCAGACCAGCAGCTATCCTCTCATTCCCTATTCGAACCGGATCGCGCACGGCCGATTCTCGTTCCAGGGCGTCGAGCACAGGCTGGCGCTGAATTTCGGCGATCATCCGCACTCCATCCACGGGAATGCGTGGCAGAAGCCCTGGCAGGTCGCCGAAGCGAGCGAGACGCATTGCCGGCTGTCGTTCCTTCATCGGCCAGTCGGTGACGACGCGAGGGGATGGCCGTTCGCATACCGCGCCGAGCAAAGCTTCGCGCTGTCACCCGAGGGTCTCGCCATCACGCTCCTCGTTGAAAATCTGGACGAAGACGCGATGCCGGCCGGTTTGGGTCTGCACCCGTTCTTTGCCAGGCGACCCGGTGTTCGGCTGAAATTCTCAGCCGCGAATGTTTACCGTACCGGACAGGATTCGCTTCCCGGGGAATGCGTCCCCGTGCCGGCCGAATGGGATTACGGTGTGATTCGCGACCTGGGGGAACCCGGTCTCGACAATTGCTTCGAGGGCTGGGACGGGGACGCCGAGATCCTGTTCGACCAGGACAAGATCATGCTTCGGCTTGAAGCCGATCCGGTCTTCGGCCACCTCGTCGTGTATGTGCCGACGGGGCGCGATTTTTTCGCCGTCGAACCGGTCACTCATCTGAACGATGCCATCAATCGTCCCGATCTGCTCGGTCACGGGTTGCATGTGCTTCAACCCCGCGAGCAATTGAGCGGCACCGTCAGGTTCGTCGTGGAGTCGACCCGATGACGTTCACAGTCGCCCTCGATCTTCGCGCCGAACTGGGCGAGTGCCCAATATGGTCGGCGCAGGAGCAAGCTCTCTACTTCGTGGATATCAAGGGCAGGGCGATTCATCGTTTCGAGCCGCGTGCCGAGAAACATGCTGCAATTCCGATGCCCGAGGACATCGGCTGCATCGGTTTCAGAAAAGGCGGAGGCTTCATCGCCGGTTTTCGCTCCGGTCTGTGGCTTCTCGATCAACGGGGCGCACGGGCGCGGATGCTCGCCGACAATCCCGAGGATCAGACCCAGAGCCGTTTCAACGACGGACGCGTCGATCCCGGGGGGCGTTTTCTCGCAGGAACGATCGACGAGCCGAAACAAGGCGGCAGAGCGCATCTCTATCGATATGACGCTCGCGGTTTGAGCGTGCTGGCGGACGGGCTTCTGACGTCGAACGGAGTCGCGTTTTCGCCGGACGGACGCACCCTCTATCATGCCGATACGCCGACCTTCACGATCTGGCGTTATGCCTACGATCCCGCGACCGGCGAGGCGAAGAACCGCGCCTTGTTTGCACGGCTTTCGCCGACGGAAAGCGATCGCGGTCGTCCCGACGGCGCGGCGGTGGATGCGCAAGGATGCTACTGGACGGCGCTTTTCGAAGGTGGCCGGATACAGCGCTATGCGCCCGACGGAAATCTTCTCGCAGAGATTTCCGTCCCGGYCCGCTGCCCGACGATGGTTGCCTTCGGCGGGCACGATCTCAGGACGCTCTATGTGACGTCGGCAAGAACGAGCCGTCCTGCCGACGAACTCGCAGCCCTGCCACATTCGGGCAGTCTCTTTTCAATGCGGGTCGAGGTGCCCGGCCTGCCCGAATTTCATTTCGATCCCGCCGTCTAACGACTGAGGTTCCGATGCCGTTCGACTATCAGACAGTTCTGTATCGTTCTCTGGAGAAACGCTCCGTGGTCATCACTGGCGGCGCGTCGGGTATCGGCGAGGAGATGGTCAAGGCTTTCGTCGCCCAAGGGTCGCGCGTTTCGTTCATCGACATCGATACGGCAAGAGGCGAGGGTTTGGCCTCGGCCACTGGAGCTTCGTTCCACGAATGCGATGTGACGGATATCGAGGGCTTACGACAGATTCTCGCTCGCATCGAGCAGGAGAACGATGGCATCGATATTCTCGTGAACAACGCGGGCAAGGACGACCGCCACGACATCGGTGGGATCGAGCCGGATTACTGGCGTCGCGCTCTGGCGCTCAATCTCGACCACCAGTTCTTTGCCACGCAGGCTGTCTCGAAAGGGATGGCAGGTGCGGGGCACGGCTCCATCATCATGCTGGGCTCCATTTCCTGGATGCGAGGGCGCCCCGGCATGGTGGGATACACAACCGCGAAGGCAGCCATCAACGGCATGACACGCACACTCGCCCGCGAACTCGGTCCGTCGGGCATTCGCGTCAACTGCATCTTGCCCGGCGCCATTCTCACCGAGCGACAGGAAAAGCTCTGGCTCACGCCCGAGCTCAATCAACAATTCATCGACCTTCAGGCCCTGAAGTTCCGCCTCGATGCGAGCCATGTGGCGAAGGTTGCGCTCTTCCTCGGATCGGATGAAAGCGCCGGCTGCACGGGTGCTAATTTCATCGTCGATGCCGGCCTCACGCAGAACTGAGCAACCTATGCAGATCGAGACTCATTCGGACGGATTCGACCTCCTGCTCGATGGCAGGCTCCTCCTTCGTCACCGCAGCGATGCCCCATGTCTCTTCGTCGGTCATGGCGACGCGCGCATGGACATGTACCGCGGGAATTTCGACATCGAGGACTACGTCGTCGAACGCACGCCGCTTTCGCACGCGCAGGTGTCGCTTACCGGCAAGGAATTCGAGATCGCTCTGTCCGCGGCGCCCGGTCTGCCTCCCCGCCTCACCCTCGTTATCTCGGGCGGCGATCGCGACGGCGCCCTCTTCTTCAATACTTCCGATCCGTCGATCAATCGGATTTGGCTTCGCGTCGTCGCGGATGAGGACGAACATGTCTGGGGCGGCGGCGAGCAGATGTCATATTTTGACATGCGCGGGCGGCGGTTTCCGCTCTGGACCTCGGAGCCGGGGGTCGGGCGTGACAAGTCGACCGAGATCACCTTCAGGGCGGACGTCGCGGGCAAGGCGGGCGGCGACTACTGGAGCACCAATTATCCGCAGCCGACCTATATGTCGTCCCGTCGCTACGCGCTGCATGTGGCAACGACCGCGTATTCGGCCTTCGATTTCCGGCAAACAGGTTTTCATGAAATCGAGATCTGGGCGGTGCCGGACCATATCGAACTGACCGCCCGGCCGATCTTCGCGAGCCTCGTCGAGGCCCTCTCCGAGCGCTTCGGTCGCCAGCCGCCCCTCCCTGAATGGGTCTATGCGGGCGCCATCATCGGTCTGAAAGACGGCACACGATCGTTTGAGCGGCTCGACGCCATCATGGCCGCAGGAGCCAAGGTATCCGGCCTCTGGTGCGAGGATTGGGTCGGATTGCGCCATACTTCGTTTGGCGCGCGACTGTTCTGGGATTGGCAAGCGAACGAGGGACGCTATCCAGGCTTGCGCCAGCGCATCGCCGAACTGGGGAACCGGGGCATCCGGTTTCTCGGCTACGTGAATCCGTATCTTGCAGTCGACGGACCGCTTTTTCCGGAAGCGGATGCGGCGGGATATTTTGCAAAGGACGATTCAGGCGTGACCGCGCTCGTCGATTTCGGCGAATTCGATTGCGGCGTCGTCGACTTCACCAATCCCGACGCCGCCGAGTGGTTTGCCGAGCGCGTGATCGGCCGCAACATGATCGACTTCGGGCTCTCCGGTTGGATGGCGGATTTCGGCGAGTATCTTCCCATCGACGTTCACCTCGCCAACGGTGTCGATGCCAGGTTGATGCACAACGCCTGGCCGACCCTCTGGGCGGAGGTCAACGCGCGCGCGGTCGAGAAACGAGGGAGAACCGGCGACATCCTGTTCTTCATGCGGGCAGGGTTCACGGGGGTCCAGAAACATTGCCCCCTCTTGTGGGGAGGCGATCAATCCGTTGATTTCACGCGGCACGACGGTCTCGTGACCGTGATCTCGGCCGCCTTGTCCTCCGGCCTCCTCGGCAATGCGTATCATCACTCGGATATCGGCGGTTACACGAGCCTTTTCGGAAATGTCCGCACGCCGGAACTCATCATGCGGTGGGCCGAGATGGCGGCCTTCACGCCTGTCATGCGCACTCATGAAGGCAACCGCCCGCGCGAGAATTTGCAGATCGACGAGGATCCCGACGTTCTGGCGCATTTCGCCCGCATGACCCGGATTTATGTGCATCTGGTGCCGTACTTGAAGTCTCTCGTGGCGGAGGCTTCCACCCGCGGTCTTCCGGTGCAGCGTCCCTTGTTCCTTCATTTTGAGGAGGATACCCACACCTACGCGATCCAGGATGCCTATCTCTATGGCCCGGACCTCCTGGTCGCCCCGGTCTCGCAGGCGGGCAAGACAGAATGGAGCACCTACCTTCCGAAAGGATCGAATTGGGTTCACGTCTGGACGGGCCGCACTTTCCCGGGCGGGCAGGACATAACGGTTGCGGCCCCCTTCGGAGAACCGCCCGTATTCCATCGGGCAGCGAGCCCATTTGCGGCGTTATTCGCCGCGTTGCGGAACCTGTAGGCGATGTCGCCTGCGGAGCTCACCGGATTCCTCGCGCTCACAGCCGCAGCCGCTTACGCCCAGACGCTGACGGGCTTCGCCTTCGGACTCATCACTATGGGCGGCGTTGGCCTCACGGGCCTCCTGCCCCTGGCCGATGCCGCCATGATCGTCAGCGTGCTGTCGATGGTGAATTCAGTGCAGATGCTTTTGAAGGGCTGGCGCGACGTCGCCTGGAGAGAGTTCTGGCTTGTCATGGCAACGAGCATTCCGCTGCTCTTCGTCGGATACTGGCTGCTGGAATGGCTCGCCGACTCGCGTGCCGACCTTCTGCGCCTGATCCTTGGCGTCGTGATCATCGTCTCCAGCCTGCAACTCGCGCGAAAACCTCAGCCGCTGCCGTACCGTTCCGGCGCAGGATCGTTCCTGTTTTTCGGCGGAATCGCGGGCGCGATGGGGGGCATGTTCTCAACGGCGGGTCCTCCGCTCGTCTATCATTTCTACCGCCAGCCCATGTCGCTGGTCATGGTCCGTGAAACTCTGGTGGCGGTGTTCGCGGTAAACGCCGTGGTCCGCATCGGACTTGTGGCCGGCTCCGGCGATCTTCCGTCAGGATCGACGTTGTCCGGCCTTCTCGCCGTTCCGGTCGTCATCGGCGCGACCCATGCGGCCCGCCGATGGCCGCCACCCGTCTCGCCCGCCACGATGCGTCGCATCGTATTCGCTCTTCTGTTTCTGTCGGGCGTTTCGCTATGTCTGCCTGCGGTCGTCCACCTTTCGGGAGCACTTCGATGACCGCACATGCCGAACGGGCGGAAGCGGTGATGTCGTGCGGAAAGACCCGGTGAGGCGTTTGGCGACCAGAAGGGATTGGATAGGCTCCGGCGGGGGAGCGTCACGGCCAGAACCGTGCGGCGGGTCAGCCTGCCAGCAGACCTTCGCGAACGCAGCGCTGATAGGCCTCCGTCGGGCTTTTGATCACGTACTGGAATTCGTCGTCGTTCGCCGGCCGGATGCTGATGATCTCATAGCTTGAGCCCCGCGTCGTCCGGCCAAGGCCGTTCGTCGACAGCTGGACGGTCTGCCCGACCTTGAACTTCGGTTTCATCGAACGATTTCCTTGTTAGTCGCGTCGAGCCTCCTGGACCCGATGCGGGACGCGGCTGAAATTCCGATCGTCTTGAGGTGCGGGACATCAAGCGTGTTCACGCTCAGCAACCCTTGCAAATGCTGTTGGTGGACGCCCGCATCTTGCGGTCCCACTCTCGCTCCCGATTCTGCGTCCGCAGGCGCGAGGCTTCGGCCTCGGTGGCGATGCCTTCCGAGGGACGCCGGGCTTCTGCGTTCTGGACGGAGGGCGCGGGCGGAACGGGTGCGGGGGCCGGCTGTTGGCCGAGCGCCGGAGCACTCAAGCCCATCGCAACCAGAAGGCCCAGACCCGCCCGCCGCATCATCAGCGTTTGCCGGTATTGGGTTTCACGGAGCCGACCGTCTTCGACGGTACGGTCGTGAAAGGCGAAGTCGCCTCTTTGGTCTTGACCTTGTCCTGTTTCGGCTTCTTCGACTCGCGGTTTCCGCGTTGCTCACCTTTAGCCATCGGACCTTGTCCTTTATCTCACCCGCTTGATGCGCGTGATGTTGCCTTCAGGCAGCAAACCCGCCGCCTGGCGTTCTTTCGCAATCGATGTAGCAAGGTAATCCTCGCCCGGGCCGCCATGTCCTTCGACGACAAGGTATCCAGTGCGCCCATCGTCGTATTCAACGGCGAACATCACGGATTTCGGGTGGATCGTTCTTTTGAATTTAAACATCAAATCCTCACTTGCGAAAGCGAATAGTTTCGCGGACGTCGCAGAACTTGCGACAAAAAAGAAGAGGCCGCACCTTCAAGAAGTGCGGCCCCGAATGCTCCGGCGCGAGTTACCTCTCGCCGGACAAGTCTGGCTTATGCAGTCTGGATGGTGCTGACTGCGATCTTGCCGCTACGACGATCTTCTTCGGTGTCGAAGGAAACCTTCTGGCCTTCAACGAGGCCGCGGATGCCAGCGCGCTCGAGAGCGGTCGCATGCACGAACACATCCTTGTCGCCGTTGTCGGGCTGAATGAAGCCGAAGCCTTTTTGATCGTTGTAGAATTTTACGGTGCCGGTAACCATTGTGTAAGTCCTTTCACTGACTTGTATATGCACGTCCGCGCCTGTCTTCATTTCTGCAAACAGGCACAATTTTTCGAGTTTTGGAGAGATTGTTCGGAGTGCGCGGCAAGCAGTGCAAGGCGAAACAGAGCAGTCGTCAGGCCAAATTCGATAAGCTGATATAGTCGCATCGGATGAAAATTACAAGGCTGAACGAAATACTGCTTTGGGAGGCGGAGATAATATTCGATTTCCGCCCAAATTTCCGTGCCGGAGCCGGGAATAATTTGCAGCGGGGTGCTGCAAAACTGTTTGTTTACAAGGGTCTCGCCGAGAGCCTCGCCTGCGCTCGTAGAACGGGTCAGGCAGCCTCGGCCTGCTCTTTTTTCCGGCGCTTGGAGGATCGGTCCCTGTTCTGCGCAGGCCGGGAACCCGCCTTGGCACGGTCGAGGACGAACCGCGCGTAATCGTCCATATCGCCTTCGAAGGGCTTCACATGGCCGTCGGCGGCGAGCCACAGGCGGTCGGCCACCAGCTCCATCAGGGATCGATCGTGGGTGATGAGGATGACGGCCCCGGCGTAATCGTTCAGCGCGTCGAGGAGGGCTCGCCGGCTGTCGATATCGAGATGGTTGGTCGGCTCGTCAAGGATCAGCAGGTGAGGCGCGTCCATCGCGACGAGATTGAGGAGCAGCCGGGCCCGCTCGCCGCCCGAGAGGTCGGCCACCGTGGTCTGCTGCTTGTCGAAACCGAGGCCGAACTGGGCGAGTCGCGAGCGGCGCGAGGATTCGCTGTCGTTCGGTCTCGCCCGGCGGATGATTTCCAGCGGCGTGTCGGCAGGGTCGAGCGCCTCGATCTGGTGTTGATGGAACCAGCCGACCTTGACGCGACCCTCCCGGCGCATCAGGCCGGATTGAACCGACAGCGCGCCCGCCGCCATCTTGGCAAAGGTCGACTTCCCGGCACCGTTGACGCCCAGAAGGCCGATGCGGTCGTCGATGTCGAGACGCAAATTCAGGTCGCGCAGGACGGCGTGACCGTCATATCCGACATCCGCGTGCTCAAGCTGCATCAAGGGCGGGGCGAGGGGGCGCTCGGGCGACGGTAGGGTGAAGGGCGCGACGCGCTCTTCGATGACGGCGGCGATCGGCTCGAGCTTTGCCAGCCGCTTCATGCGCGATTGCGCCTGCGCTGCCTTGCTGGCCTTGGCGCGGAAACGGTCGACGAAGCTTTGAAGATGGGCGCGCTCGGCTTCCTGTTTGTTGCGTGAAGCGGTCTGCAGGCGGAGCTTCTCGCCTCGGCGGCGTTCGAAATCGTCATAGCCGCCGGTATAAAGGTCGAGCTTGCCTTCGCTCACATGCAGGATGGCATCGACCGAATTGTTCAACAATTCCCGATCGTGGCTGATGATGAGGGCCGTATGCGGGTATTTCTTGAGGCGCGCCTCGAGCCAGAGCGCGCCTTCGAGGTCGAGGTAGTTCGTCGGCTCGTCGAGGAGAAGAAGGTCGGGCGCCGCGAAAAGCGCTGCCGCGAGCGCAACCCGCATCCGCCAGCCGCCGGAAAACTCAGACATGGGGCGACTCAGATCACCGGTTGCAAAACCGAGGCCGCTCAGGATCTCACCGGCGCGGGCAGGGGCGCGATCGGCGTCGATCTCGATGAGGCGGCCATAGATTTCGCCCATACGCTCCGGCTCGGCGGTTTCGAGTTCGAGATACAGGGCGTCTCGCTCGATATCCGCGGCCAGGATGGTGTCGATGAGCGATACCGGCGTTGCGGGGTGTTCCTGATCGACCGAGGCGATGCGCGCGGCCTTCGGGAACGCAATTTCGCCACCGTCCGGCTGCATTTCACCGAGGATCAGCTTGAACAGGGTGGATTTTCCCACGCCGTTGCGGCCGACCAGCCCGACTTTTGCGCCGGGCGGAAGGGTTACGGTCGCCTTGTCAAAAAAGCGGCGGCCCCATCCGTTGAAGACGAGGTTTTCGATCTGGAGCATTAAAACTGGCCGAACGGTAAAGGTGAGGGAAAGCCTTTGAAGGCGGCGCTCACTAACACGGGCGGCACGAAACTGCGAGCGCTGTCGGCACCAACACCGACAACCGGCATTTTCGTGAGAGACGGGCCGCGTTGAGGAAACATAATAACGCGGTTGGCTTGGCGAGCCCCAATGAGACGATGTTCATTGCCTGCCGTAAGGGTCAAATGCTAGTTTACGATGTAAGGCCAAGAAAAATTAAGAACTTAGCCAGAATGCCCGTGCGACAATCGCGACACGGGCTGCGAAACGAAGCAACATTTGCAGAAGCGGATTTGATGATAGACGACATGGCCGACCGTCAACGAGTATTTTTTCCCGGCGCAACGCGATGACGGGCGCTGCGTAATGGCCAGTATCATCATCGTCGACGACCAGGCCACCAATCGAAATCTGTTTTCGCGGCTGGCCAAATCGATTTCCAGCGACATCTCGGTCAATGCTTTCGCAGACCCGCTGGATGCCCTGTCGTGGCTGAGCGAGAACACGCCTGATCTCATCATCAGCGACTACAAGATGCCGCAGATGGACGGCGCGGAACTCATTCGCCGAATCCGGGAATTGCCGGCGCTCATCGACTTGCCGGTCGTCGTCGTGACCGTCTACGAGGACAGGGAATTCAGGCTCCAGGCCCTGGAAGCCGGCGCCACAGACTTCCTGCAGAGTCCAGTTGACCATCACGAATTCGCCACGCGGGCGAGAAATCTCCTCAAGATGCGCCACCAACAGCTCCTGCTGGCGAGCCGCGCCGACGGGCTGGAGCGGGACCTGGAGCACAGTGAACGCTCCCGCGAACAGGCCTTGCGCGATTCCAGCGAGCGCCTCGCCCAGGTCATCGATACTGTCCCGGCCATGATTTCCGCGGCAGACCGCGACGGGAAGATCCTGTTCACCAACGCCTATCAGACGCGGTTGCTTGGGCTCGATCCGGCCAAAGTGGTCGGGCAGGATGCCACCGTGCTGTTCGGCGAAGAGCAGGGCGGGCGGAGCAAGTCGCTCGATCGCGTGGTCTGGGATACCGGACGACCCATATCGGCCTTCGAGGAAGAATTCGCGGATCGCATGGGCGAGAAGCGAACCGTCCTGACCACGAAAGCGCCTCTGCGGACGTCGGCCGATGCGATCACGGCGGTGCTGACCACATCGGTCGACATCAGTGAGCGCAAGCAGGCCGAGGCCCACCTGCACCATATCACCCACCACGATGCTCTCACGGGGCTACCCAACCGCATGATGCTGCAGGAGCGGCTGAGCGCAGAGATCGTGCGTTCCCGCCGCGGCAACCGGACCTTCGCGCTGCACCTCCTCGACCTCGATGGCTTCAAGCCCATCAACGACATGCTCGGCCATACGGCGGGTGACCGTTTCCTGATCGAAACGGCCAAACGCCTGGTGCGGGTGGTGGGCAAGAGCGGCATGGCGGCTCGCATCGGCGGCGACGAATTCGCCGTCCTGCAGACCGGGATCGAAGACGATGAGACGGCCCCGGACCTTGCGCTGAGGATCGCCGAGGCGTTGTCGCAGCCCTACGGTCTTTTCGGAAAGCCGATGACGACGACGGCGAGTCTTGGGACAGCTTTCCACCCCGTGGACGCCAGCAACGTGGAGGATCTACTGAGAAGCGCCAACCTGGCGATGCATCAGGCGAAGTCGGAGGGCGGAAATCTTCACCGCTTCTATGTCCCCGACATGACGATGCGCGCGAGAGAGGCCGCGGTTCTCGATGCCGAGCTGAGGCAGGCGATCGCCGAAGAGCAGTTCACCCTCTTCTATCAGCCGCGGATTGATCTTGCGACGGGCCAGATCATCGGCGCCGAGGCGCTTCTGCGCTGGAACCGCCCCGGTATCGGTATCGTCGCCCCGGGCGTGTTCCTGCCCCGGGTCGAGGAGAACGGCCTGATCCTGCCGCTTGGCGAGTGGGTGCTGAAGAAAGCCTGCCTGCAGGTGGTACAATGGCAACGCGAGCGACTGCCGGCGATCCGAGTCAGCGTCAACCTGTCGGCGCTGCAGTTCCGCAAACAGAACGTGCCGGAACTCGTCGCCCAGACCCTCGCCGAAACTGGTCTCGACCCGGCCTTCCTCGAACTTGAAATCACCGAAAGCATCATGCTGGAGGATACGGACGCCGTCGTCCGGGATCTTCATCGGTTGCGCGAGATCGGCGTGAGCATCTCGATCGACGATTTCGGGGTCGGCTACTCGTCGCTCCAATATGTGAAGCATCTGCCAGTCGATCGCATCAAGGTCGATCGGTGCTTCATCCGCAACATCACGACCGATCCGAACGACGCCGCCATATTGCGCGCCATTGTGGGACTTGGGCACAGCCTCGACCTCACCATCGTCGGCGAGGGAGTCGAAACCGCCGAGCAACTGGCGCATTTGAGAATCGAGGGTTGCGACGAGGGGCAGGGCTATCACCTCGGAAAGCCTATGCCGCCGGAGGAATTCACCGCGTTCGTCAAGGCCGACAGCAAGCACGTTCACCTTGCTTAGGTCCCGATGACGGAGGCTTGTCATGGTGGTCAAATCGTCAATCTTTTCGGCCACCTGGGGTCGGGCGTCACGGCTGTGGAAACGCATCCGGGCTGAACTGAAGCGCCGCCCCGACAGCGAACACGAAATGACGATCAACCGCTTCGTTTTGAGCGGGATCGTCCTCGCCTATCTCAGCATTGCAAGCCTCCTCGGCAGCACCGATGCCTCCGTCATGCTGCAGGAGACCGCGATCTACTTTGCGGCCTACGACTTCCTGTCGCTGCTCCTGTTCCTCCACATTCTCTACCGCCCGGGAGTGTCCGTCACGCGACGGCTGCTCGCCATCGTCCTCGATCTCGGGCTGTTCTCCTACGGGGTCGCAGCCGGCGGCGAATCCATGGCGGCGCTTTATCCCATCTATCTCTGGGTGATCCTCGGCAACGGCTTTCGGTTTGGCGTCAAATACCTGTTTGCCGCCTCCTTTGTGGCAGTCCTGGGTTTTGGGTCGGTCATAGCCGTCAGTGAATTCTGGCGCACGCATCTCGCCATGAGCGCGGGACTTCTCGCCGGCCTCGTGGTGCTGCCGCTCTACGTGTCGCGCCTGATCGCAAAACTCTCCGAGGCTCAGCGCCAGGCCGAGGCGGCAAGCCGCGCCAAGAGCCTCTTCATTGCAAGCGTCAGCCACGAACTGAGAACGCCGCTGAACGCCATCATCGGCCTGGGCAACCTGCTGGGAAAAACGGAGCTCAATGCCGATCAGGGCAACATGGCCCGCACCATCACGTCGGCCGGACAGTCACTGCTCGGCCTGATCAACTCCATCCTGGACTTTTCCCGTGTCGAGTCCGGCGTTGGGCGAGTGACGATCGGCGAGTTCGACGTCTATTCATCGTTGGACAATGTCAGGCGGATGCTCGCCGTCCAACTGGGCCAGAAGGATCTACGCCTGAGTCTTCACATCACGCCCCGCACCCCCCGCTACATCAGGGGCGATCTGCATGCCTTCGAGGGATCCCTCATCAATCTCGTGGGCAACGCGGTCAAATTCACCAACGAAGGCTACGTCACCATCGCGGCAGACGCGATCGACCGGCGGGGTAGCAATTTTACCATGCGGATCGAGGTGTCGGACACGGGGATCGGCATCACGCCCGAAGCGCAGACACGCATCTTCGAGAGCTTCACCCAGGCCGATGCCACCATCGTCGACCGTTTCGGCGGAACGGGCCTGGGGCTTGCGACGTCGAAGCAACTGGTCGAGCGGGCCGGCGGAACGATCGGCGTCGAGAGCAAGCCGGGGGTCGGCAGTACCTTCTGGTTCGAAATGGATTTCGCCGCCGCGGAGAAGCCGGAAGCAGCGACCAATGTGGCGAAGCCCGATTATGTGGTGCTCTCGCGGGATCCTGAGGTGCAGCGAGTTCTCGCAAATGCACGCGATTTCGCAATCGCCGAGACGCCCCAGGAGGTTGTTGCCCTTCTGGCCGCCCGCCCGCGGATCGCGGCGGAGCGTCCCCTCGTGTTTCTCCTCGACGCGGCGCTCATATCCGCCGACAGCGTCGAGAGTTTTGCCTCCAAGTTTCCCGAGAACGACGCCGCCGACAAGCTCGCGGTCGTTCTCATCGGCACGACGGAGGCCGAGGACCTGCCCGAAGGCGTCGTCCGCCGCCAATGCGTCAGCCGCTTGAGTCGCCCGCTGGACCATGAAGCCGTGGCGCGCGCGCTCGAAATCGCCGAGAGCGGGTTCTACGCGTCCGCCCCGCCGGCTTTCGATCATGTTCCGAACCGGGGCAATCCGCTTTCGATCCTCGTCGCCGACGACAACCGCACGAACCAGATGGTGCTGAACAAGATTCTGGGGCTCGCCAACCACAGGGTCAGGCTGGTGGACGATGGAGAAGCCGCGCTCGATGCTCTTGAGGAGGAAAGCTTCGACATCGTGCTCATGGACGTTAACATGCCGGTGCTGAATGGGATCGATGCGACGAAGCTCTATCGTTTCGGCGCCATCGGTCAAAAAACCGTTCCGATCGTCGCCCTGACGGCGGATGCATCTCCCGATACCCGGCGGCGATGCGTGGAAGCCGGCATGGTCGCGTGCATTCCCAAGCCGGTCGATGCCGATGAACTGCTGGCGATGATCTCGGATATCGTTTCCGGGGAGGGGACAGTGAAGCCGATGCCTCCTCTCGCAAGTGCGTCGGCGCCGGTGAAGGCCGAGCCGCTTCTCACGATGCCGGCTGCGCCGGGCAAGGCGCCGCCCGTGGATCAGCGCACGCTGGATCGCCTCGAGCAATTGGGCGACAAGCAATTCGTCCAGGAACTCGCGCAACTCTTCGCGGACGACGCCAGCAGGACGATCGAGGATATCGCGGCCGCGGTCGCTGAGGGGAACGCGCGCACGTTCCAGGATTCCATCCATGCGCTCCGCAGCAGCGCGGCCAATATCGGTGCGCTGGAGATCTTCAAGATGTGCCTTGCGTGGCGAGAGGCATCGCCGCGCGATCTCGCCGCGAACGGCGAGCAATACCTGTTCCTCGTTCGGACCGAATTCGACAGAGTGTGTGAGAGCCTTGGCGTCGCCCCGGCGGTTCCCCCTTCCAGTCTGGGGGAACCTGCGGAGTGGCACCACACACGTCGTCAATAGAAACGGGAATGTCGCTCTGCGGTCAGAGAGCTTGAGATTCGGCGATTTCTCCGAGACGACGGTGCTGGGCGGTCATCAGGCGCTGCATCCGGCGCTGTTCCATCGGGGTGAGCTGAAGGGCGGTGTCGACCCAGATATCCGTCACGTCCTTCAGTTCTTCCAAGGTCAGCGGCATGACGCGGCGGCGGATGCGGCTCAAGGCATGGTGCACGGCATGGCGGCGTGAATTTTCGGAGATGTACTTGCGAACCGCAGCCTCGCCCTCGCCGTCTTCACACAGGACGTCGATCAGACCCATGTCGAAGAGTTGCTGCGCGCTGAAGATCTCGCCGCTCAGGATCATTTTTTCGGCCTGAACCGGGTTCAGCTTGCGCGAAAGGAAGCTGGATGCGCCCATTCCTGGGAACAGGTTGAAGAGGATTTCGGGAAGGCCGAACTTTGCGCTGCGTTCCGCGATGATGACGTTGAACGACAATGCGCCTTCGAATCCGCCGCCGAGCGCGTCGCCCTGCACCAGCGCGATGGTCTGGATCGGAAGGTCGAAACCCGTCCACATGTGATAGGCGACGTTGACGCAATCATGGGCATAGCGACGCAAGCCTTCGCGATTGCCGTCGCGRATGCAATCGAGGAAGAAGCCGAGGTCGCCCCCGAGATTGTAGATGCCCGGAATGCGGGAAGCGCCGACGAARTACTGGATCGCCTCACCGTTGGCGCGATTGGTCGCAAAGAAATCCTGCACGGATTTGCGCAGCGCAATGAGGTCGGCCAGCATCCCCTTCGTGAAGCTCGGGGGGCCCTTGGGGTTCATGTAGCACCAGAGCGACCGATCGGTGGGGCTCAGCACCACGTCGAGTTCGTTGTAGTTCGGCGAGAGAAAGCGCAGTTCTGCCGGCAGAACCGGTGCACGGTCGAATTCGCGACGGGCCTGCGGATTGGCGAGGGGGCTCGCATCGGTGTTGCGGGTCAGCTCGCCAATGTGCGCCACCTCGGCAAGGTTGACCTCGGTGTAGTCGTGGCGCTGCATTGCATCCCGGCGAATGGTGACGGTCATAGACTTTCTCCGTGTTGAAAAGTTGAAACTTATGCCTCTCCGCTAGTTAAACGTCGAGGTTAACGAAAGGTTAATTGAGTTCGGATTTTTTTCCATTGAGAATATGGATCCGAGGATAAGTATGGTTAAAATATCTGCCCGTGATAAGCATTAGATCGCCGACGTCGAATGGCGAATTATAGCAATATTATTACTAAAAAAGCCCGTCGGCCGCCTAAGGCGCGGGTATTGCTCATCTTACTGTACGGGAGACACCTCAGGCGCCGGCGCGCTCATCGGCAATGACCTTGCCGTCGTTGGGGAGGCTTCCGGGCGCCACGATGTCGACCCGACCCCGCAATTTGGTGATCGATTGCAGCGTTTCGGCAATCCGTGGCGCGAGATCGCCGGCCGGCCCGTCCACTTCGCAGGCCAGCGTCATGGCGTCCGAATCCTCGCTTCGGGTGACCACGAGCCGGAGTTTGCGGAGTTCGGGGTGGCGTTTGCGAATGCTGTCGATCTGTTCGGGCCGCACGAACATGCCTTTGACCTTCGTGGTCTGGTCGGCGCGGCCCATCCATCCCTTGATCCGCATATTGGTGCGCCCATCCACGCTTGGCCCGGGAATGACGGCCGTCAGGTCGCCCAGGGCGAACCGAATCAGCGGATAATCCTCGTCGAGGGTGGTGACCACGATCTCGCCGACCTCGCCCGGACCCACGGGGTCGCCGGTTCCAGGCCGGACGATCTCCACGATCAGGTTCTCATTCACCACCATCCCGTCGCGGGTCGGCGTTTCGTAGGCAATGATGCCGATATCGGCGGTGGCATAGGCCTGGAACGCCTCGATCCCGAGGCTCGCAATCTCGTCCTGGAGGGGCTTCGGAAAAGCCGCACCGGACACGAGCGCGCGTTTGATCGACGTGACATCGCGCCCGGATGCCGTCGCTGCCTTGATGATGATCTTGAGGAAATCCGGCGTGCCGCAATAGATGGTGGGTCGGAATGCCTCGATCAGGTCGAGCTGCTGCTCCGTATTGCCCGGCCCCGCTGGAATGACCGCGCATCCGAGCGCTCGCGCTCCCGCATCCATGATGAATCCGGCGGGCACGAGATGATAGCTGAACGTGTTGAGCATGATCTCGCCCGCGCGGAAGCCCATGGCGTGCATGGGACGCGCGGCGCGCCATGGATCGACGGAAAGGCCCTGGGCTTCGAATATCGGTCCCGGCGACGCAAAGAGCCGCGCGAAATGTCCGGGCTGGTGCGGCGACAACCCGCCGAAGGGCGGGCGGGTGCGCTGCAGATCGGGAAGCTCGGATTTACGCAGGACAGGGAGACGTGCAAGGGCCTCCCGCGTCGAGATCGCCGACGGCTCGAACCCCGCAAGGCGCTCCGCGTAGCTGGGGGAATTCATGGCCGCACCCAGCGCGGCCGGAAGGCGACCGAAGAGGGATTGCTCGCGTTCCGCGGGCGGGCAGGTGTCGAGGCCATCGAAAAATTGAGTCATCGCTCACACATTCCTGGAC